>DAOQNB010000942.1:0-2850 GCA_035335845.1 Acidobacteriota bacterium
TCATCCAACCCGAAAGCTCCCGCCGATCCGGTTGCTGAAGCGATTCAAAAAGCGCTTTATTCCATTGTTCGGCTTGAAGGATTGGGCCTGAAATTAACCGGATCGTTTCTGGCTGCCGAGCGCGAAAAAGAGAACGCGACAGTTTCCCTGGCCATTCATCTTCCACTGGTTGTTTTCGAGAAAACCGGAACCCACCGGCGCAATACACTGACGGCAGTTTTGACTGTGCTGGCTCAGGACGGAACGATCATTGAAGCAACCGACAACAAGTTGCAACTCAACTTTGAGGAGCGGAACTTTGAAAAAGCCTCGAAAGGATGGTTTGTTTTTGGTAAAAGGTTGAAGCTCAAGCCTGGTTTTTACAATCTCCGGTTTGCCGTTCGCGATCCGATGAGCGAACGTGTCGGGAGTGTTTCCGAGTGGGTCGAAATTCCCGACCTTTCCCAGAAACAACTGGCGATAAGCAGCCTTGTGATGCTCCGCGAAGATCCTCCCAGGATCCCAGACAAAGCCAGCGTTACTGGGGAAGCCCCTCTGATTGGAAGTGATAACCGCCTGCAGGCGCTCCGCATTTTTTCAGAGAGTTCGACCCTGGGATTTCTGAGCTACGTTTACAACACAACCCCAGGCCACGATTTAATGCTGCAGATTCAAATTTTGCACCATAACACGCCGATCTTCACGGCGCCATTGCGACCTGTCAAAGGGGCGCCAGACAAATTTGACCGGATTGCCTGCGGTGCAAAAGTGCCGCTGGCTGGGTTCCCGCCCGGACGCTACGTCTTGAGCATCACCGTTACCGATGGCACAAACACAAAACAAGCGTCACAGCAGCAGCAGGATTTCACAATTGAGTAGTATCAGTTGGGGCTGAGGGTATTGGGCTAAGGGCTGGGGGAAATACATTTTCACCAGTAACTTAGTCTCTCAAAAATGCGATAGCGTCATTCCAAATTGGTAAGTACCTTACCGAAAATTTCCAGACATTTTGAACCACGAAATACACGAAATACACGAAAAAAACCAAACACTTCCAAAATTCAATATCTCAGGAAACTTTTGACAAGGTACTTATAAGACTGTTTGGCATTGAATGCTTTATATGAGAGAGTAGTTAAATAATTCAATCAAATAAGCTTCGTGAGCTACTGACTACTGACTACTGACTACGAACTGTTATAATTATGATCATTGCACTGGCATCACCCTCCGTCGCCACAACCCTTGAAGATGGATTAAAGAAAGTAAAACAGTGTCTGGCTAAAGCTGCCGCCCAGAGAGCAGAAATTATCTGTTTCCCGGAAGCCTATCTCCCAGGTTTGCGTGGGCAGGATTTTGAAGTTTTCCCCTTTGGTCAGGCCGAACAGGAACGTGTGCTCCAGACCGTGGCTCAGTGGTCAAAAGCATACGCCATCGCGGCAATTCTTGGAATTGAGCGACTTACCGAAGCTGGACGCCAGATTGCGGCCTGTGTGTTTGATGCTGACGGGCAGATTCAGGGTTTTCAAACCAAGAATCAGATTGCCCCGACCGAAGATGAGTTCTATGTGCCAGGCACGACGCGTCAACTTTTCGAAGTTAACGGCACAAAGTTTGGCATCGCGATTTGTCACGAAGGCTGGCGCTACCCTGAAACCGTCCGCTGGGCAGCCATCCGGGGTGCCAAAATCGTCTTCCATCCGCAACATACAGGAAGCACTCGCGAAGGTGTTCGACTGACGGAGTGGGGTTCAACTGAGGCGCCGTACTACGAAAAGGCGATGGTGATGCGCAGCATCGAGAACACGATCTATTTTGCAAGTGTCAACTATGGCTTGCCGTTCCAGGAATCAGCCACGTGTCTCATTACCCCATCGGGCGAGTGCCAGGCATTTTTGCCCTATGGCCAGGAAGGTGTGCTGGTGCAGGCCATCAATCTTGACGAAGCGACCGGGCTGATTGCCCGGCGATACGCTCCGGAGCGCTATCAGGAGAGACGTGGATGATCTCATGAAATTCCAGTACCTTCTTCACCATGCCGGTTGGGCAACGGCGATTCTTTCGTGCCAGGATCAGATCGTTGAAATGACAGTTTCGTACCTGCACGATTCGTTGCAAGATCTTGCCTCAGCCGTGCTTGCCATTTTGAATGGAGCAACTGAAGCCAATGTCATTTTTATGAGTGAGCCGGGTGTGCATTGTCTGATTTTACGACGAAAAGACGAAACAACTCTCTCACTGGAGGTCCGCTGGTATGATGACTGGCAGCGTTGGAGAATCGGCAGTTCTGATTTTGAAACGCTTTTGTCTGGAGTGACCCGACTGGTCCACCTTCGCGGGCAGGTTTTATCGGCAATGAAACAAATTTTGGATGAACATGGCGAAACTGGGTACAAACAAAAGTGGTGCTTGCACAAATTCCCAATCCAGGAATTTCGTCAGTTGCAAGCCAGTTCTCCACGTTCCCGGCTGGTCTCTGGTTAGAGTTCACAATTGTATTCAGGGATGAATGGCAGAATCAGAGTTGATGGTAAATAATGCAGATATTATACCCAGGGAATTAATCCCATCATGACCTGTGAGGCACCCATGACCCAAGAAAGAGTTGAGCCGTTTGTTTCAATGTCCTTGCCTGTGGCTCTTGATGTGCATTCGGTACAGTTGAGTGACAGGCAATTTCAGCGTCTGTGTCGTGATAACAGAGATTTGAGATTTGAACTTACTGCCAAAGGAGAACTCATCATTATGCCCCCAACTGGTGCCTTAACCGGATGGCGCAATGCAAAGTTGACCTATCGCCTGACTGCCTGGGCTGAAGCTGATGGAACTGGCGTTACGTTCGATTCTTCAACTGGATTTACTTTGCCAAAC
>DAOQNB010000943.1:0-2849 GCA_035335845.1 Acidobacteriota bacterium
ATCCGGGTGTTTCTGGATGTTTTGGAGAACAACTCACCAGAAGAATAGTCAACCCCGGATCAAACTATGTTTCTCACCGAAATCGAGCATCATCATCCACCAGGGGAAGCCGGCGAGGGCCTGCGACAACTCAAGGCCGCCGGGCTTCCGATTCCGCAAATTCTCCACTTGCTGGCGTTTAAGCCAGAACGCAACAAATACCTCAACCTGTTTACCCAGGCGGTGATGCGTGGACCGTCGCCGCTGACCATTGGGCAGCACGAGTTGATCGCGGCCCAGAGTCCTGTTCCCAAAACCTCAATCGGTGATTTCCACCTGGACTTCATTGCTTACCAGTGACAGGGGTGTACTGGACCGAAGTCGTTGCATCGCTTCCTCGTCATGATTTCCCAAGGGCAGTCCTGACCATTTCATCTCCGGTACATTCGAGTAGTAGAACACCACTCGATATATTCCCGGCGGTGTCCGGTAGGGAAATGCGATCCAATCCTTGAGAACTTGCTCTTCACCTGGTTGCAAAACAAAGATCTCATCCGCTTCCAGCCGATTTATGTTCCCACATCGAGCACCACCACGACGGGGCGGCTCTTTGGGATGCTGTTCCAGCGAATCAACCGGGAGGACCGACCATCCAATCACCGGAGTCCGCCACCGGCAATCACTGCCATCTCCCGGTTTGACCAGCGTGACCGGGGCCGAACCCACATTGGTAATGCGAATGATTGCCTGATCAGTCGCGGTATTTCGGATGACAGGTGGCAGTTCGAGACGCAGTTCACAACTGGTCTCTGGCGAGGGAAGCTGAACCTGTTTGGTCTGACTGATCCCCTGAACCGACATCTGATCGGCCTGACTGGTCGCACAACCAGTCAGAGCGGCTACCCATAGCAAGATAATTCCGATGATGAAACGGTGAATTCTCATGTCAGGACTCCTGTTGGGAAACGAAGGTAAAATCCTCTTTGAAAACCTGCTTGAGTCTGGTTTGGTTTTTTCCGGTTGACACAGATTGAATGTAGCGTTTCCCACCAAGGATTACATCTGTCACACGGGAAAACAGCATCAAGGCGCTGAGTAACTTTGCCTGCTTTGGGTACAGATCATTCACCCACAGACCAACCGCCGACCCAACCAGACGAACCAAATCCATTCCAGATGAACCGGTTTGAAAACCTGGTTGAACCTTCGCGGCAGGACGGTTCTGAATTTACTCCTGGCTTGTGACGGGTCAGGTTGGGGTTACGAGAGCACTTTTTGGTTTGAAGGCCCTGGGCCATTTGAACCATCACCCAGGTTTCTGGCGACACCAAACCAGGAAAAGTAGGGCATTCCAAATGGTTTCCCGATACGCGGTTTCACTTCCATCCAGCACAAAGGCCGTGTTCGGAACACCCACCAGCCGATTTTGACAGGGACATTCTTGGCAGTCTGGATGATAGGAAACTTCTTGGACAACGATGAAACAACCATCAAGCGAGTTTGATTACTTTCTTGTACTTGCAGCCTGAAGCAGTCGGACGATCCCAGCAAAACCGCGCCGCTCTGCATTCCGTCGTTCGGCAATTTGAAACGCTGTTTCCCCATTCCTGGTTTTGAGCGTCGTATCCGCACCGGCTGTCAGCAAGGTTTCAACGACCGGCTCGTGTCCGTTAAGTGCTGCAATATGGAGCGCACTATAACCTTTCTCCTTTGTTTGAATATTCAAATCCACCCCGGCTTCTATCAACACTTTAACCGTTTCCTGATATCCGTGAACCGTCGCGAGTATCAGTCCGGTATATCCACCGTTATTGGCCGCATTCATATTTGCACCAAATTTGAGAAGAACTCTCACCGCCTCATAGTGGTTGTTGTCGGCGGCCCAGATAAGTGCTGTATAGCCTCCGATATCTGAGGTATCCACCGTTGCCCCGGCACCAAGCAACATGTGGAGAATATCGCTACGGCCATTAAATACAGCGGAATTGAGTGCTGTCTCACCAATAGTGTTTTGTAAATTGACATTTGCCCCGGCGTTCAACAAGTCACCTATCACTTCACGATTTTTGGAACTACTTCTTATCAATGCTGTATCTCCATCAGAGGTACGTGCATTGACATCTGCTCCGGCATCAAGCAGCAATCGCACAATTTTCTGATCTCTGGCATAAATGAGCGGAGTCGCCCCAACATCAATTGGAGGACAATCACAATCGTCTTTTTTTGAGCGACGTTGTGTCGGAGGTTCAATTGCCTGGTTCACATTTGCTCCGATAGAAAGCAAATATTTTACCATCTCAAAGTCATTTTTTAGGGTGGCAACAATGAGAGCGGTTTCTCCCTGGCTATTTCTGGCATTGACACTTCCGGATTGAAGCCCTTTCTTAACCGCAGTAAAGTCACCTTTATTGACAGCATCTGTCAGTATGTCTGCTGATGTTTTCAATTTGTCTTTGCGTTGTGAATGATTCCAACCGTCAGTTGGCGAAATATTCAGCAGTAGAAAAAGAAGTGACCAGATACTGTAATGCAACCAAGGAGTAGCTTTTATCATATATCCTTCCTCAATTGACTTTTAACCTTATCTTATCAAAGCCGATTGATGGATTTCAGACTCTGAGTTCGAAAGCTGCGAAAGTTCAGTCACGACTTCCCACCGAACCAGGTCACCGCCAATGGCGGCTTCACCCTCAACCGTCAGTTTGTAGCTTCCCGGCAACACCTTGCCTTTGGCCACGGCGACTCTCAGCGTCGCCGTCGCTCCAGCCGTAATCCATTTCCGGTCAAAGGTCGCGGTTACCCCTTGGGGGGCTTCCAAGGGTAAACGCATCTTAAATTCTTCTGCTTACAAAGGATGCGATTGACAAAAC
>DAOQNB010000944.1:0-2848 GCA_035335845.1 Acidobacteriota bacterium
GCACCAAGAACCAAGCACCAAGCACCAAGCACCAAGCACCAAGAACCAAGAACCAGGAACCAAGAACCAATACAAAAATTCATAATTCACATCTGGAGTATCCACATGAGTTATCCGCGTGTGAGCGTCATTGTGGCTGTCAGAAATGGTGAGCGATTTTTGGAGCAAGCATTGCAAAGCATAGAAAAACAAACGCTTGAACCATTTGAGACGCTGGTGATTGATGGTCATTCAACTGACCGGACGGCTGACATTGCTCGTTCTTTCTCCCAGGTCAGCTACCATTTGCAGGTTGGGAAGGGAATTGGTGATGCCTACAATTGCGGGATTCAACTGGCCCGAGGGGAATTGATTGCCTTTTTGTCACACGACGACCTGTGGACACCTGACAAACTGGAAACCCAGGCCACGTTTATGGTTGATCATCCGGAAGTGGACTTTTCACTCACTCACATGAAATTTTTCCTGGAGCCAGGTGAGTTGCCACCACCTGGTTTTCGCGAGTCGTGGCTGGTGGGCGACCAGGCGGGCCAGATTATGGAAACCCTGATGGTTCGACCAAAAGTGTTTGAGTGCACAGGCCTGTTTGACACTGCGCTTTCAACCGGAGAAGATCTTGACTGGTTTGCCCGGGCAACCGATATGGGCATGTCCAAAGCAGTGATTCCTCAGGTGTTGCTGCACAAACGGATTCATTCAACCAACCTTTCGCTCACGACGACCGAAAATAACCAGAATGTGCTTGCGGCACTCCGCCGCTCGATTCTTCGCAAACGACATGGCTGAACTTTTGTCACTTCCCAAACCAAATCCGTCACTGATCAGTGTGGTCATTCCGGTCTATAACGGTGAACTTTACCTGGCTGAAGCTATCCAAAGTGTGCTTGATCAAGCGTATCAACCGCTTGAAATCATTGTAGTTGACGATGGTTCAACCGACCGAAGCGTTGAAATTGCGGCTGGCTTTCCACACGTTCAGGTGGTATCTCAACCGAAGGCTGGGCCAGGGGCGGCTCGCAACACCGGGGTCCAGACCGCAACCGGCAACTGGCTGGCATTTCTGGATGCGGATGATGTGTGGACCAGTCAGAAATTGATTCGGCAACTGGCTGCGTTTGAACAAGATCCTGAGCTGGATGTTGTCTTTGGATATGTTCAGCAGTTTGTCAGTCCAGAACTCGGCGATGAAGTGAGAACACGATTGAAATGCCCTCCGAATCCAATGCCAGGGTTACACCCAGGAACGATGTTGATCAAGCGCAAGTCATTTTTTCAGATCGGGCTCCTTAATTCGGCGCTGGTCCTGGGAGATTTTCTTGACTGGCACGGTCGGGCGACCGATGCCGGGCTCAAAATGTTAATGCTTGATGAGGTCGTCATGTGCCGTCGGTTGCACACTACCAATTTGACTTTGCGTGAAAAAGCATTACAAACCGATTATGTCAAAATGCTCAAATCAACCCTTGACCGTCGCCGTGCCAGATAAGATCCGTCCTGATTTCTCTCCAACACAAAATCTGATAGAAGCCGAACTATATGTGTTTGGTAATTTTGAACGCCACAATTTGATTATGTCCCATCCGTACCCATCACACCTCAAAATCAATCGGCCTGGTGCCGAGCAGGAATTGTTACTTCAGGCCGCGTTGCTCAACGGTGAACAGGCTCTGGCTGCCTGGAAAACCTGGTGTTCAAAGGTTGATTTGCAAGCCCTTGACACCAGTTCCTATCGGCTATTGCCATTGCTGTATCACAACCTGAACCGGCTCCAGGTCAAACATCCGTGGTTGCCGATCATGAGAGGAGTTCATCGCCATACCTGGGTTAAAAATCAAACGTTGTTGTATGAGATGGGGCAGCTCCTCACGCAATTTCAAGACGCAGGCATCGAACCGCTTCTGCTGAAAGGAACGGCTTTAATTGTAAAATATTACGACAATTTCGGTTTGCGCCCAATGGATGATTTTGATGTTTTGGTCCCACGTTGCCAGGTCAATCAGGCCATCGAAGTGCTCACCAAAGCTGGCTGGGAGGCCGGGTTTCGGGCACCACACGCTCAGAGTTTTCGCAAGGGCGAAGAGTTGGAGTGTGACTTGCACTGGAACATTTTATTTGAAAACTGTCGGCAAGCGATTGATGATCCGTTCAGACAGATGGCAGACCAGGCGTATGTCAATGGTGTGGCAGTAAAAGTCCTCAACCCAACTGACCAGCTTTTACATGTGTGTGTTCATGGCGCACGCTGGAGCTATCTTCCTCCCTTACGTTGGTTAGCTGATGCGGTTGTGATTCTGAATCACTCGATGATTGATTGGGAGCGACTGGTTCAGCAGGCCATTCGAGTTGGGGTGGTCTTGCCGTTGCGTGATGCGTTGGCGTACTTGAAATGGTTACTGGGTCTGGAGATTCCAGAAACTGTGTTGAGCCAACTCAATCAGTACCCGGTTCCGCTGGCTTTACACCTTGATTTTCGAGCCTGGACAATTCCGGCGGACCAGCGGAGTGCCAGCCTCACCCTCTGGGCGTACTGGCGTGAATTTGTACAGTGGTCCTATGGTGCCAATCAATCACCAGTTTTCTGGCGATTTCCGCTCTTTTTGCAGCATCTTTGGGAAGTTGATTCAATCCAAAAAGTTCCGTGGATGGTGGTTAGTGGGGGACTTCGACGGGTGGGGAACCGGTTCCTGGGCCGAGGGCTGAACAGTTAGAAAAGGGCGGTGAAGCACAACGCACAAAATGCCAGTCCCCACATTTTTCAACCTCTCGATGGTGGTTCCGCGTTGGTTAAGTCAGGAATTCTTTGAGCCGATCATCTTCTTCTTTTGTGTATTGGAACTGGAACTGCATC
>DAOQNB010000945.1:0-2846 GCA_035335845.1 Acidobacteriota bacterium
AGATACCCTTTCTGATCAAAAGCAAGCGCCCGCACTGCACTCTGGGGAAGGCCATTCTGGCTGTTGTAAACCCGAATGGCTGGCACACACTGGGCTGATAAATCGGTATTGATTGTCGGAGAGGAAAGAGGTTTCAGCGGCTCAGAAACAGCGCGGCACGGCTGGCCCACCAACGTGAGCAATCCAAAAATCAGGAGCAGGATGAGGTGAGGCCGTACCATTTAGGGTTCAGGGGTTCGGGGTTTTCGCCGCGGAGCGGTGGTTGAATTGAGGCAGGTCGTTTACGGCCTGCTCGTAATATGGTGATTTCATTCCAAACGATGGGAGGCAGGAGTTTGAAGAACCAAAACCACCTAACCCTAACTTATTCAGGAAATGGAGTCTATAGCATTGAGAGGCAAAAAACCGGGGACGGGAGCGGTTTTTTGAAGTCGCAGATCTGCCAGGGACTTGCATCCTTTGCTACACTACGGCCTGTCAGTGCCAGTGTTGCCCCATAAAACCAGGGATGAAGGGTGCCGGAGGCAGGATGAAAAGCGAAACGTTCAAAGAGTTGATATGTACGAGGTTAACTCATTGAGAGCATTCACTCCCCCTGAACTCTGAGCCCTGAACTCGAAAAGGAATCCTATGCTTTCTTCCAATGACGTGATTGTCCAAACCCTTGGAACCCCAACCATCAAATCTCCTCTCAGGCTTTCGACCGTGAGAGGTGATGGAATGGGAAATTTTGTTCCAGATGCCGAAAAAATCCGATTTCAGGTTGAGTTACAACCCGGCGAAGTCGCTTCCGACGAAATTATGTTTGAAAAGGCCGGTCCCCGTGAACTGATATATTTTGATCCGCCTGATACTCGTGCGGCCATTGTGACCTGTGGTGGCTTGTGTCCGGGCCTCAACAATGTCATTCGGTCGGTCTATCTTGAACTCTATCATCAGTATGGAGTGCATACCGTGTATGGGATTCGATTTGGGTACAAAGGATTTAACCCGGCCAGCAAACCGCCGGTGATGTTGACCCGCAATTTTGTTGAGTCCATTCATAAACGCGGTGGGTCGGTTCTGGGGTGCTCGCGTGGACCGGAAGACACGCTTGTGATTCTCGATTTTCTAGAGCAGCAACAAATCAACCTGCTCTTTTGTGTTGGTGGTGATGGAACCCAGCGTGGCGCTCACGCCATTGCTCAGGAAGCCCTCCGCCGAGGAATGAAACTGGCCGTCGTCGGAATTCCCAAGACCATTGATAACGATATTCCCTTTGTGTACCGGAGTTTCGGATTTTCAACTTCGATTGAGAAAGCCAAGGAAGTGATTGATAGCGCCCACGAAGAAGCCAATGGCGCCCCCAATGGCATCAGTCTGGTCAAATTGATGGGGCGGCACGCCGGGTTCATTACCGCGGCGGCGGCGATTGCCAGTCAGGAAGTCAATTTTGTGCTGGTGCCGGAAGTTCCATTTAAGCTCAATGGTGACAAAGGGTTCCTGGAATGCCTGAAACGGCGGATCCTCAATCGTGGCCATGCGGTCATTGTGGTTGCTGAGGGCGCCGGGCAGGACCTGATTGCTTCTGATATTGAAGGCCACGATGCTTCGGGTAATGTCAAACTCAAGGATATTGGCCTGTATCTCAAAGAACACATCAACCGGTACTTTGAAGTCCAGGAAATCCCAATCAACTTAAAGTACTTTGACCCAAGTTATTTTATTCGGAGCGTTCCAGCCAACTGCGATGACAGTTTATTGTGTGATCAGTTTGCCCGGCATGCGGTCCATGCAGCCATGGCTGGAAAAACCAACCTGCTCATCGGCCTCTGGTACAACATGTTTATCCATCTTCCGATTTCCCTGGCAACGAGTAAGAAAAAGCAGATTTCTCCGGAAAGTGAATTTTGGATGTCGGCACTTGCTGCAACAGGTCAACCGGCTCATTTCGTATAGGCCCGACATCCCACCTATTTTTCTGGAGATTTCACTACATGAAGAAGAAATTGTTTTTTACAGCGGTGGTTCTGTCGGTACTTTTTGGTGCGCACTCGACAGAACCCCACATTCAGGCTTTTGTTGCGCAAGAGCACACTGCAGGTCAGCAAAACACCGCTGAAAATCCGGCATCATCTGTTCCCGAATGCAATCTGGTCACTGGCACGGCTGCCGTGACGTTTACCACCGACAATGGAAAAACGCTTACTCCGACCGAAGAACGGCTGAGTGGGATTGGTTATACCTTTGGATTAACCGCTTTGCGGCAACCTGACACGTTGCTGGCGGTGCATAATGCCACGTTGATTCGTTCGACTGACGCGGGCTGTTCCTGGGCAAAAATTGCTGATCTCAATGATGAAGGGGACTATTTTCCTTTGAAACTGGAAGCTTCAGTCGGAGACCGCGCCTACGGGTGGGGAGACAACCGGCGGTATCTGGTCCGGATTGATGGAACGGACGTGACGTATTTAAAATCCCCGGTTGATTCAATTGTTGGGATTGGGGTAGATGCAACCAATGGCGACCATCTGCGGGCTGGTGGCGAGACTGGAATCTGGGATTCAACTGATGCCGGCGCCACCTGGACCCGAATCGGAAGCCTGCCGGTTCCAAACGTCAGCCTGATTCTGTACCGCGTGGCGTTTGATCCAACCAACCTGGATCACATTCTGGTTGGCACGGCCCAGACTGGGGCGTTCTTTACCACAAATGGCGGCCAGACCTGGAAATCCTCAAAAGGGCTGGGCGCTGGAAAAGACGCAAAAATCAATGCGTTTGAATTTGCGTTCTCTCCGGTTCGTGGCAAGGTCGTTTGGGCCATGGGGCTCAACCTGGCTGAATCAGACGCCAGGTTGAGCCCCATG
>DAOQNB010000946.1:0-2836 GCA_035335845.1 Acidobacteriota bacterium
CCCGGAACCCGGAACCCGGAACCCGGAACCCGGAACCCGGAACCCGGAACCCCAACTCCCTGTCTACAGAGTAGCCAATGCGCGGGCGCGCTAAACCACACGGTAAAAGCTTTCAAATTTTAAATAAAAATAAGAGTGGAAGGGTTGACCTGTCTTTCCAAGCGATGCTATAACGCTTTCGCACACTTAGTCCGGTAAATTTCCCTTATCCACTCTCGCCTCTTTATTTCATATCAGACCGGGAAATCCCTGAGCAGTTTCAACCAGGCTGCATTCATATCTTTTTGTTCTACATAAGGAGACAAGGCTGCGATGTCTTTAAAAACTCGTATTTTCCTCACCTTCTCCGCTGTTTCGCTGGCAACCTGCCTGTCGGGGCCGGCGAAAGCTCAAACACAACCGAATTCGACCCCAACGAGTTCCGCACCTGCCCTTACCGCTTCCTCCTCTGCCTCTGCCCAATCACTCATCGACAAAGCCAAACAACGATTTAAACAAGGTGAAACTTTGTTTCGTGAAGGCAAGACCGAAGAAGCCCGTGCCCTGTTTGATCAGGCCGTTGATATGTTGCTGAGCGCACCGGCTGATGTCCGCAACCACGCTGACGTGCAAACCTACTATTTTGACTTGATCAACAAAGTTCACCTGCTCGAAGTTGGGGCATTGCAGTCAGATGATGACACCCAGGAAACGGCTACCCCGTCGCCGCTCGACGAACTGGCGACCATTGATATCAACAAAGAGAACGTCGAAGACAAAACCAAACAGATTGACACCGACAAATTTGGATTCAAATTTACGGTGACCTCCGAAGTCTATAAATTCATCAGCTTCTATACCAACGGTCGCGGTCGCAGTACGATGGAACACGGTCTGGCTCGCTCTGGCCGGTATCGTGCGATGGCTGAACGGATTTTTGCCGAAGAAGGCGTCCCCACCGATTTGATCTGGCTCGCCCAGGTTGAATCAGTCTGGCAACCCTCAGCTCTCTCCTGGGCCAAGGCCAAAGGCATCTGGCAGTTTATCCCAGGGACGGGACAACGCTTTGGGCTCCAGCAGAATGGCTGGGTTGACGAACGGGTTGCTCCAGAAAAAGCCACGCGCGCCGCCGCTCGGTATCTCAAGTTCCTGAACAACTATTTTGCTGGTGACTGGCTGCTTGCGATGGCAGCCTACAACAGCGGCGAAGGCAACGTTGAACGGGCGATTGCTCGTTGCGGATACGCCGATTTCTGGGAACTCCACAGCCGGAATCTGCTTCCGAACGAAACCCGCAATTATGTGCCAGCTATTCTGGCCGTGATTGCTGTTGCCAAAGATCAGAAAAATTACGGCTTTAACGTTCGCCCCGAGCCTGCCTGGAAATTTGACCCCGTCACGATTGACGATCAAATTGACCTTACCGTAGCGGCCAACCTGCTCAACGTTTCTGAAGAATCCCTCAAAACCCTCAATCCAGAACTCAAGCGTGGCGTCACACCTCCAGGACAGTACACGTTAAAAGTTCCAGCCGGCACCAAGCAACAGTTTGAAGTGGCCTATGCAGCCCTGCCAGCCGATCAGCGGATGCGCCGCACGCCGGTGTTTGACGGTCCAGACACTGATACCGATGGCGGCCTTGAACTGGCCAGTGTTCGCCCAGCCCCGGCCAAATCCTCCTATCGCACCGAGATGGTCAGCCACAAGGTTCGCCGTGGCGAAACCCTGGCGGGTGTGGCATCACGCTATGGCGTTTCAATCCAGGAAGTGGCCCAACACAACCGGATGAGCTCCAAAGCTGAGTTGCGCAACGGACAGGTCATTAAAGTTCCGGTTGAGAAGAATGAAGGCTCAAAGTACTCGGTTCGCTCGACCAAGAACAGCAAGCACATTGCCAAAAGCACCCCGAAAGGGAAAGCTTCAAAGGGCGCCAAATCTTCAGCTCGCCGCCGCCGGTAAGCCGATTTTTTCAAGTTCCACCCACCGAAAGCAAAAAGGTGAGGCAGAAGTTCATTCTGCCTCACCTTTTTCGCTTTTTCCCGGCGTGCAATCTCGCAGGCGGGTGAACTGTTTCCAGGGTCTTTTCTAGCCTAAATTCGCAGCCACAAAATCCCAGTTAATCAGGTGATCCAAAAACGCCTGAACAAAATCGGGGCGGCGGTTCTGGAAGTCCAGATAGTACGCGTGTTCCCAAACATCGCAGGTCACCAGCGCGGTCTGGCCATGGATAATCGGGGTTTCAGCATTTGGCGTTTTAGTGACTTTCAGGTCGCCATTGTCAAGCACCAGCCAGGCCCAGCCGCTGCCAAACTGGGTGGTGGCGGCTTTCTTGAACTCATCTTTGAATCCATCGAGGCTTCCAAAGGCTGAATTGATCCGGTCAGCGAGTTCACCAGTTGGGGCACCACCACCGCCGGGTTTGAGGCTATTCCAGAAAAAGGTGTGATTCCAAATTTGGGCGGCATTGTTAAACAGGCCGGCGTTTTTGTCTGTCCAGGCAGCAACAATCAGTTCTTCCAATGACTTTTCAGCGTGTGCGGTGCCTTCAATCAATTTGTTGGCATTGTCCACATAGGCTTTGTGATGCTTCCCATGGTGAAAATCAAAGGTCTGGGCTGAGATATGGGGCGCTAATGCGTCTTTGGCAAAGGGTAATGCAGGCAATTCGAATGGCATTGACTTTCTCCTCAGAATGAAGTGTGAAAAGGTTGTCTCTTGATGCCGCTCTTTTATACCAAGTCCCGGCGGATGGCTATCTGTCTTTGCAGAAGGATGATTGGAGCTGAAGACATCGGGCTGAAGACATCGGGCTGAAAACATCGGGCTCAGGGTATTAAACCTGTTTTCTTCAACCCCG
>DAOQNB010000947.1:0-2833 GCA_035335845.1 Acidobacteriota bacterium
GGTTCCGGGTTCCGGGTTCCGGGTTCCGGGTTCCGGGTTCCGGGTTTTCGAATTCCTGTTTTCGTCCTTTTCGTCCTTTTCGTCTTTTTTGTCCTTTTTGTCTTTTCCCTGAACCCTGAACCCTAAACCCTGAACCCTAAACCCTGAACCCTAAACCCTAAACCCTAAACCCTGAACCCTCAATGATTTCACTCTTCCGGGTCAGGGCGAAATGATTCATACCGGGCGGGCAACTCATCCAGTTTGACAGCTAAGCGGGTAGGCTGGCCTTCACGGTAAACCACAACCTGAACCGTCTCGCCAATTTTCCGGTCTTTGAGCGCCCGATAGAGATCTTCCTCGGTTTTGACATCCTGGTCTCCGACTTTCACCAAAATATCTCCCAACACCGTTTCACGTCCATCCGGGCGCCGCTGAACCTGATTACTGCCCCGAATTCCAACTCGATCTGAAGGACCAGCCGGCACGACTTTGGTGATAATGAGCCCTTCGTTTACCGGCAAACTATATCGCCGGACCAGACGCGGCGTAATGGCAAAGGTTTCAATTCCAAGCCAGGGCCTGCGGACACGGCCAAAGGTCAGCAAATCAGGGATCACCTGCCGGGCAACATCCACCGGAACAGCAAAACCAATGCCGATACTTCCTTTGCTCGGACTGTAAATGGCGGTGTTGATCCCGATGATTTCCCCGGCGGAATTCAACAGCGGTCCACCGGAATTTCCTGGATTGATCGAAGCATCCGTCTGGATGACGTTATCAATGGTGCGTCCACTTTCAGTCCGGAGTGGCCTCCCTAACCCACTGATCACCCCAATGGTCAGGGTTCGTTCAAACCCAAACGGGTTTCCAATCGCGAGCACCTTTTGTCCAACTTTCAGGTTTTGAGAGGTGCCGAGCGGCACAATGTGGAGTTTTTCTTTAGGCACATCAATTTTAATGATTGCCAGATCGTTGTTTGGGTCAGCACCGACCACTTTGGCAACGTGGGTTGTTTTGTCAGCCAGGGTCACAATCAGCTCCTGGGCATTATTGATCACATGGAAATTGGTCAAAATGTTGCCTTTATCATCAATGATCGAGCCTGAACCACCACCAGATTGACGATATGGCCCCCAAAAGAAATCCTCCACAATGGCCGTACTGGTGATGTTGACCACACCGGGACCAAATTTTTCATAGATATCAATGTTATTTTTTTCGTCGCTTCCCAAAACGAGCGGTGTGCCAGAACGAGGCGGCTGGCCGCTTTGCCCATTTACCTCTTTTTCATGGGGAAGGTATTTTCCCAGAAAATAATACAGACCAAACACGGTGCCCCCGGTCAGGAATGCCGTGCCTATAATGATGAGCAAGAGTTGTCGAATGCTTAATCGGTACATATTCACAGTTCCTCAATAGTTGTTTTTCTTTCATTTGGGGCTGAAGACTTTGGGCTGAAAACATCGGGCCTGGGGCTGAAGACTCGCAAGCTCGGGGCAATTGAAGGGATGAGGGATGAAGGATGAGGGATGAAATAAAACCAATTCTTCAGCCCGCTGTTTTCAGCCCGTTTTCTTCAGCCCGCTGTTTTCAGGTTATAGTGGGTTGGCGTTTGAGTTGTAAACACTTCACTGGCTGGTTCAGCACCAAAACCTTTTCTCAATCGCCTGAGTGTGATACACGTTCCGGCTCATTTCATTTTCAACGTCCCCGCAAATTTCATCATCACTGATATACCATTCGAATGCGAAACACAGCCAAGCAAATTACAATCTGGGCCGGCATCGCCCTCAGTCTCTTTTTTACTTATCTTGCCTTGAGAGGCATTAGCTGGTCCCAGACCTGGTATTTTCTCAAGCGGACACAACCATTTGAATTGTTCCTGGCCCTGGTTTTGATGTGGGCAGGCTTTTTTTGGCGTGCGCTTCGCTGGAAACGATTGATTGATACCGGCCAGCACATTTCTTATAAGGACTGTTTTCGGGTCATCACCATCGGGTACATGGCCAACAATGTCCTGCCAGCTCGAATTGGTGAAATTGCACGGGCCTACCTGCTCAGTCACCGCAACGGCGTCACCAAAAGCTTTGCTCTGGGTACGATTGTGACCGAGCGACTTGGCGATGTGGTGATGCTCGTGCTGTTTATCTCTGCCACCTTGCTGGTGGTGCCACTTCCAGCGCTGGGGAAAGAAGTGGCAATTGGAAGTGCCGTCATTGCCCTGGCAGCCACCGTTTTTGTGATGACACTGGTATTTTGGCACGAATCTATGCCAATTCTGCTTGGAAAACCGATGAAACTGGTGCTCAGTGAAAAACGAGCTGATTACCTGCTCGATAAAGTAGACCGGTTTATCGGAGGCATCAGTTGTGGTCGCTCTGTCAAAGTCCTTGCCCTGGTTGGCGTAGATTCGTTTGGTATCTGGTTTTCAGCACTGTTGATGACCTGGGCCGTCGCCCATGCCTGTCATATCCAGGTTGGGCTGACCGAAATTCTTTTCACCATGTGCGTGGTCAACCTCGGTGTGATGCTCCCATCTGCCCCAGGGTATGTCGGCACCTATCAATACCTGTGCATCACGGCGCTTGGCTTCTTTGGCGTAGACAACGAACTGGCCCTGGCCTTTTCGATTGTGTGCCACATTGTCTGGTATTTGCCGCTGACCCTGCTCGGATTGATCTTTTTTGTGCATGATCGGTTGACCTTTACTGAACTGGCCGAAGGCGAGTTGGAAAATACTTAAATACCAGGGCTGAAGATGTCGGGCTGAAGATGTCGGGCTGAAGATGTCGGGCTGAAGACTTCGGGCTGAAGATGTCGGGCTGAAGACTTCGGGCTGAAGATGTCGGGC
>DAOQNB010000948.1:0-2831 GCA_035335845.1 Acidobacteriota bacterium
CATTCTTCATTCTTCATTCTTCATTCTTCATTCTTCATTCTCAATTCTTCATTCCTGCTTTAGGTGCCGAGTTCCCAGCTATTGATGTACTCGACCATTTCTGGGGTCAGGGTATCAATTTTGACACCCATGGCTTCGAGTTTGAGCGAAGCAATTTCCTGGTCAACTTCACCGGGCAGCACGTGCAACTGGTTTGGCAGTTTGCCTTCATTCTTCTTGAGGTATTCGGCAGAGAGTGCCTGGTTGGCAAAGCTCATATCCATCACGCTGGCCGGGTGGCCTTCGGCGGCGGCGAGATTGACCAGACGGCCTTCGCCGAGCACGATGACGCGGTTGCCGGTTTCGGTGATGACATATTCGTCCACAAACTGCCGGACTGACCGCACGTCAGATGACATTTCCTTGAGCGCCACGAGGTTCAATTCCAGGTCAAAGTGACCGGAGTTGCACACAATCGCGCCATCTTTCATCACTGAAAAATGGGGAACGTCAATCACGTGCCGGTTGCCGGTAACGGTGATAAAAATATCGCCGACTTTGGCCGCTTCAGCAATCGGCATCACGCGGAAGCCTTCCATGACCGCTTCAATGGCTTTGATCGGATTGATTTCGCAAACGATCACGTTGGCACCCATGCCCCGAGCGCGCATGGCCACGCCTTTTCCGCACCAGCCAAAGCCCACCACGACGATATTGCGACCGGCGAGCAGGATGTTGGTTGCGCGGATCACACCATCGAGTGTGGATTGGCCTGTCCCATAGCGGTTGTCAAAGAAGTGTTTGGTCTGGGCATCGTTGACCGCAATGACTGGGAAGGGCAGTACCCCCGCCAGTTGCATGGCCTTGAGGCGCTGCAAACCAGTGGTGGTTTCTTCGGTGCTGCCAATGATTTCCGGGAGCAGCTCACGGCGTTCCTTGAGCACGGTTGACACCACATCGCCACCGTCGTCAATGATGATGTGTGGCCGGTGGTCGAGGGCAATATTGACGTGCTGGTTGTAGGTTTCAATGGATTCACCTTTGCGGGCAAAGACTGGAATCCCGAAGTCAACCACCAGGGATGCCGCCACATCATCCTGGGTTGAAAGCGGATTGGAGGCAATCAGCACGGCATCGGCGCCGCCAGCTTTGAGCGTGCGGGCGAGGTTGGCGGTTTCAGTGGTCACGTGGCAGCAGGCCACAATGCGAAGTCCATCGAGGGGGCGTTCTTGGGCAAACCGCTCGCGAATCAGGCGCAGAACAGGCATTTCGCGTTCGGCCCATTCAATCCGCTTGAGCCCCTGTGGCGCCAGCGACAAATCGGCGACATCATAATTCTTAACAGGAACAGTGCTGCTCATAGATCTCCTTAAAAAATATGGTCCTTGGTCCTTGGTACTTCGTTCTTCGAACCAAGCACGAAGTACCAAGCACGAAGTACCAGGTACTGATTACAGCCCCGCGTCTTGATGCAGGATTTCAGCCTTATTGGTGCGTTCCCAGGTAAAGGTGCTCTCAGATCGTCCAAAATGACCGAAGGTGGCGGTTGGCAAATAGATCGGACGGCGCAGATCAAGGGTTCTGATGATCCCTTGCGGTGTGAGTTCAAAGTGGCTCCGCACCAGGTCCGAAAGTTTATCTTCGTCAATTTTGCAGGTGCCAAAGGTTTCAACATACACCGAAACTGGTTCAGCCACGCCGATGGCGTAGGCCAACTGGACCTGACATTTATCTGCAATCCCAGCCGCGACAATGTTTTTGGCAACGTGGCGAGCCATATAGGTCGCTGAGCGATCCACTTTTGTCGGATCTTTGCCTGAGAAGGCCCCCCCGCCGTGTGGCGCGTACCCACCATAGGTATCAACAATGATTTTGCGGCCCGTCAATCCCGTATCACCCTGCGGGCCTCCGACCACAAAGCGTCCGGTTGGATTGATATGGAATTTGGTGTTTTTGTCCATCAATTCACCCGGCACCGTGGCTTTAATAACGTGCTCCAAAATATCGTGGCGAAGGGCATCGGTTGAGATGGCTTCGCTATGCTGAGTGGAAATGACGACGGCATCAACGCGATGGGGTTTGCCATGGCGATATTCAACGGTGACCTGTGATTTGCCGTCTGGACGCAGGTAATCGAGCAGCCCTTCGCGGCGAACAGTCGAAAGGCGATGGGTCAACTGGTGGGACAGTTGGATGGGGAGTGGCATCAACTCTGGGGTTTCGTTGCAGGCAAAGCCAAACATCAATCCCTGGTCACCAGCACCACCAGTGTCAACGCCCATGGCAATGTCAGGTGATTGTGAGTTGATGGTGGAAATAACGGCACAGGTGTGATAGTCAAAGCCGTAGGACGCATCAGTGTAGCCCACGTGTTCCACGACACGGCGGGCAACTTTCGGGAAGTCCACAAAACTGGTGGTGGTGATTTCACCTGCGATCAAAACCAGGCCCGTGGCCAGAAGGGTTTCGCATGCGACGCGACCCATTGGGTCATCGCGCAATACTTCGTCAAGAATAGCGTCAGAAATCTGGTCCGCCATCTTATCGGGATGGCCTTCGGTAACAGACTCTGAAGAGAAGAGAAAATTTCCGTGACTGCTCAAGCGACGTCCTCCAAAAAATAACTGAGTGGGATTCCTCAAAGAGGGTATGAATGCGGAGTGAGAAATCCATTGGGGGTTGGGATAGCTGAAAAAATGAAATTTTTTCAGACCGCGCAAACTATACAATAAGGCTAGTGGTGTCAAACGGATTTTGGGAAAGTGGAGTGAACCTGTTATGTGGGAGTGAGTTAGCTTCTGCGAAATTCCCGGAACGTGCGGTTGGGGGCGTGCATTTATTGAGGAATTGAC
>DAOQNB010000949.1:0-2829 GCA_035335845.1 Acidobacteriota bacterium
GGTCACAAAGCGGTAACCGCGCAGGCGGATCATCTCTACCAGTTGCGGAAAACAATCCACATTCAATCGGCTCGGGGTCAAAAGCAAAACCTGAGGGATTTCGCGACCAAACAAGTCAAGTGAATATTTTTCGTAGAAACCAAACATTTGCTGCATATACGGCAGATAGGCTTCGCGAATTTTGACCTGGGCTTCTTCATCACCTTTGGTGGCCGCTTCGTCATAGGTTTTGGCAAAAAACCAGTCATCGTTGTCAATCGTGAATGGCATCACCGAATAGCCGCGATCTTTGAGAAATTGTTCCATGTGCTGTTTGGCAGCCAGGTCTTTGCCCGTGTTGAGAAATGGATAGCTAAAGAGCCGCAGTTGCTGATTGCGCTCGGCCAGCAAGGGCTTGACAATGGCTTCGTTTTTCTCGATATCCGCTCTGTATTCGTCAAACGAGGCGCCGTGATACCACATGTGCGAATAGGTACCGATCCCCAGTTCCAACCCGGCATCCCGCCACATCTTCAACTCGCCGAGTCGCGCATCGCGGGCATTTTCAAGCTGACGTCCCTGAACAAATCCAACCGCTGGGATTTTGGCGGTGCTCAAACTGGTGACAAGCTGACGGGTTAATGCTGTCGTGCTGGCCCCAGGCGGTAACCCGGTTTGTTTCATTGGCAAGGCAACAAATCCAATCGCGACTTTCCGGTTGGCCCGGTTGATCTGATCTGTGGCCTGCAACGATTGTGACGTAGCGCGAACGGCCAAAAAACCGAACATCAAAAAGAAGAACAAACACAAGCTGGCGGGCAGGGCGGATGTGGTTGGTCGCGTCGGAGATGGGGTACCCATCAATCGTTGAATACGGTGCATGAAAGAGCCTCCTGTGGCAGCCATCGCTGCCGTGGGTTGAGGGTGGGTGGTTCGTAATGCTTCCAGGGCCACCAGGGCCTGGGCATAGGCCAGGGCATTTTGGGTCAGGTGTACGGCGGTATCGTCACAACAATGCTCACGCTCCTGACGAATGTCGCGTGAAAACCACCACACCGCTGGATGGTAGAAAAGTAAGGCTTCGGCCAGAGATTGCAACCAGTTCACCAGGTAGTCATGGCGGCGAATATGGGCCAGTTCGTGCAACAAAATGGCTTCGAGTTGCGGGGATGAGAGCCCGGTGAGGGCACTGGCCGGGATCAAAATGACTGGTTTGAAGGTGCCGAAGGTAATCGGTGATTCAACCAGTGTTGAAGCCAGCGTCTGAATGTTCCGATTCAGGTTCAGTCGCTGCTGCAGGTTGGAAAGCGTGTGCCTGAATGCGGGTGGAAGCGGCGAAACTCCAACCCGGCGCAACCGCTGAATCACATACAACCCATGTCCAAGTCGGCTCAGTTGCACCCCAACTCCCAGGATCCAAAAAAGAGCCAGCCAGGGAGTAATCTGGCTTCCAAGCCGGTGGAGGGGCGTTGATGCCGGAGTGGTGGCCGCAGTCGTTTCAGCCAGGGTGGCCAGGACCACCGGGCCTGGCAGCTTTTGGGCGGCCAGGTCCAGCTCTGTAGTGTCAAATAGTTCTTCCTGGATCGGAATTTTCCCACTCGATGTGGCACCAGTGAACCAGCCTGAAGACTGAACCCCAAAGGTGACCGCCGGCAAGATCACCATCAAGAGCAGTGCCGAACTGGCCAGCGTGTATTTGACCTGGGCAGATTCATGACGTGTGGCTCGTTTGGCCAGCGCATACGCGGCAGCAATCAGGGAGCCCTGCCAGATCGAATGGAGCAACGTCCATCCTAACGCAACCACCAGAGGATGATTGATCACTTCATTCAGGCTGGTCATGAGGATTTCCCTTTCTGATTGGCCTCGACGTCATCGAGAAATTTCCGAATTTCAGCCAGTTCCGTGCTTGAAGCCCGCCGGCTTGAGAGGGCATGCAGCACCAGTTGGCGAGCCGAACCGTCAAAAACCCGGTCCAGCAAATCAAACACCAGTTTGCGTTGGGTTGATTCGCGCTCAATCGCCGCTTCATAAACGTGTGCCCGCTGGTTCTCATCGCGGCGCACCAGTCCCTTTTCAGCCATAATCTGGAACGTTTTCAGGACTGTGGTGTACATTGTTGGTTTGGTTTGGTTTAAGGTTTCGTGGACTTCGCGGACGGTGCTCGGACCGCGTTCCCACAAAATTTTCAGCAATTGGAGCTCCGCATCGGTCGGGCGTGGGTCTTTGGGTTCACTCATATTTAGGTTCAGGGGTTAGAGTTCAAGATTCAGGGGTTATCGTTTTTCCTGCTTCAGCTTTTCTTCAGCGATCCAGGCCCATTTCTCGGTGACAAATGTGGGGAGTGCGGGTTCTTCACGATAGGTCCCACCTTTGGTGATAGCCCAGCGTTGGAGCCACGAAATACCGTTGGCACCAATGTAGGTATCAGGGAGGCGATAGGCTTTGTCCTGCAGCGCTTCCTCCAGGGAAATGAACTGATATCCCCGTCGTTTCATCATTTCGACCACTTTGCCAAACTGGTCGGCATTGAGCGAATTGGCGTGCAGGAGCAAAATCTGACGCACTTCATACCCGACAACCTCGCGGGACAGTTTCTCATGGAACTCGAAAACCCGTTCCAGATAGGGCACATACGCTTCTGCCACTCGCCGCATCGTTTCGGTATCGCCGCGTTTCTGGGCATCGGCATAGACACCGGCAAACAGCCAGTCGGAATTGTCAATCGTGACCGGTGCCACCCTGTATCCACGTTCGGTCAGGAATTTTTCAAAAGCAGCCTTCGTCGCTGCATCGGGTCCGGTACTTAAAAAAGGATGGCGGAAGTAACGCAACTTCATTCCTTTTTCA
>DAOQNB010000950.1:0-2829 GCA_035335845.1 Acidobacteriota bacterium
GGTTTATTTTTCTTTTCAGCCTGGGTGGGAACTGACGAGGAGGCCAGATTGTTCTTCCGTGCCTGCCACATCATTCTGGCCCCAATCACTCCGACAACCAGAACCAGCATCACCAGCGCCAGTACCGGAAGCATCCATTTTTTCGAAGACTCCGGCGCTGGACGTTCCGGCTCGGGCGGTGAAATATGAACGGTTGGCGGCAAGGTTGGATGAGCTGGCGGCGGCGCCACCGGGCGCGTCTGAAAACTCTCTGGCGGGGACATCACCGGCGGAACTGATTTGCTGGGATCAACCACTGTCTGTGATTCACTCCAGTTGATCGGTTGAGATGCCTGTCTGGTCACATCATTGTGAAATGAAGCGCCTGGATTGGTCGCGTCGCCCGCGACCAGGACGGTTCCGGGTTGTTCAATGCTGCCAGTACTTGCCTGGCGCAGCATCCGCCGAAAATCTGCCGCTGTTGTCGGACGCAGGTCTTCATCCAGATCAAGTGCCTGCTGCAACACCCTGGCCACCGACACCGGGATCATCCAGTTGATCTCGCTGGCCAGTGGAAGCGGATCAGGTAACCGTTTGGCAACCTTCATGGCACGGGTGAGCGCATCCACCGGCGGGGCCCCGGTCATAAGGTGATAGAGCGTGGCGCTGAGTGAAAACACATCGCTCCGGGCATCGGTGCCACTGCCCTGCATTTGTTCAACTGGCGCATAGCCGGGGGTGTATGCCTGAACGCTGGCCCCGCTTGATCCAGGGACCTGTGACATCTGGGTATGAAGTCCTTTTGCCAGCCCGAAATCCAGCAGAAAAATCCGCCCTTCTGCGGTTACTTTTAAGTTGGCGGGTTTGATATCCCGATGAATCACCGGCGGTTGCTGGTTATGCAAATACTCCAGCGCGTCCAGCAAATGATCAGCCCAGTGCAACACTTGTTGAAGCGGCAATGCTGTACCGTGTTCGGCCAGATACGCGCTCAGATCCTTGCCTGGAATAAACTCCATGACCAGGAAGTGGCCGCTGTCCTGACTAAAATAATCACTGACCTTGGGGAGTGCCGGGTGGCTCAGCCCGGCCAGCAGTCGAGCTTCGCGCTCAAACGCTTTGGTCAGGTGGTCTTCGGAAAAAAAGGTTTCTTTGACCGCCACGGTGTGGCCGAGTTTGACGTGTTGGGCCTCATAGACCGCGCCCATTCCGCCTTTCCCTAACTGACGCACAATCCGATAGCGATCCTGTAAAACAAGTCCGGGTGCAAGCATAGATCAGAAAATTCAAAAACTTGGGATAGAACAGCCTGTTCGTTTGTCGGCGAACAATACGCGATTCAGCCGCCCGATGGGAAGTTCACGAGGCGATATTTTTGGAGTGCGGTGACTTGTCACCGCTTTGGTATGTGGCGACTTGTCGCCGACCAAACAGAATTAAACAGCGACAAGTCGCTGAACTACCAAAGCTGCAACAAGTTGCAGCACTCCAAATTTTTTCCTGAATTTTATTTCTCCCGGACAACAAACCGTGCTGGCGCGATCAGAACCTGCGCGTCTGGATTGTAATAATCATACAAAAGCGAACGTACGGTTTTGGCTTTCATGGCAAACCGGGGCCGGAAGGTAAATTCAAGCGTATTTTTTTCATTCCGCCAGGGCCACAGGTACAGCACCACCCAATCCGGCTGGATGTCAAACGACTGCCCGCCGCGAGCCTGCTTTCTTAACGCCTGAGCAAGTGATTCACGGTCAACTTCGACGCCCGGCGGGAGTCCGATTTCCGCCAGCAGCATGCCATTTCCACGGTCTTTGCGCTCGTAGCCAACCCGGCACGTCACCACGTCGCCAATGACAGTTTCGGTTTTGTCAAAAGCCACGTCGAAGTTCAAATCAGGAGATTTCTGGGCGACCTTTCCCGGTTCAACGGTCCAGGGCACATACAGGCTGGTCATCAGTTGCACACTCATCAGCGCAACTGGTTGCAGGCAGCGAAGTTCCACCTGATTACGGCCCGGTGTAAAGCGCTCTGTCAGGTCAACCGTGATCGGAGACCAGCGGTTTTCCGTTCCGGTCAATTCAATTGTTTTGAACGGCTGGCCATTGACCCAAATTTCGAGTGATGAGGCGGTCTTTCTGGCTTCACGCTCCGGCTCGTGCAGTGCAAACAACAATTCCCACACGGCAACCGAAGCCTGAGTTGAAAGCCAGACGCCGTGCTGATCTTTATTCTGAAGCAGATAGAGCAATCCCCGATTGAACCGCGATTGCCAGTCCGATGCCTGAACGTTTCCTGTCACCGCGAGAATTGCCCGTAGCGCCAGCGCCGTAGTTTCAACCTCTGCGGCGCGACCCCAACCGTGAAATGGCGTTTCAAGCGATTGATTCCAGGAAACTTGTTCGGTGCCCGGTTTGATCAGTTTGCCCAATCGCGCCACGGCTTGAGCGGCCAGATCGAGTTGACCGGCGCGACTGGCCGCCAGCGCTGTTACTGCCAGCCAGTATGGGCTATCACTCGTTTCAATCTGGCTGCCCAGTCGGTCAAGCGCCTTCTGAAATGTTGCGGATTTTTCTCCGGAACTGGCCAGACTCAGCGCCACATAGGCTGACTGCTGGAGGTTATACACCGATTGGGCTGGGCCCGAATACCGGTTGTCAAAAGCCCAGCTTCCATCGGTTTGTTGCTGACTCAAAATATAGCTTCGAGCCCGGTCAATTACTGATTCATCCACCGTGGCAAATTCCCGCGCATCAGTCAAAAACCGGATGGCATAGGCCGTCAAGGTCACATCCGGTGAACCGCTTCCCCAATAGGTAAACCCACCCGTTTCGTGCTGATACCCCAGCAACC
>DAOQNB010000951.1:0-2825 GCA_035335845.1 Acidobacteriota bacterium
TTCTCTTCGCACATCCGAAGAATCCAGCGATCTGATTTGATAGCCACGAAATGTCCACCTGTCTTTAGAAGATATAGAAATTAAGGAGTGGCGCAAGGATACCTATATGCGAACTCAGAACGCAATCTCTCGCAATCTCTGGTGTTTGATCCTCATCGCAATGGCTGGCCTGACGCCTGTGGTCCAGGCTCAATCGGGAAATCGCCGGTTGCCGCCTCCACGCGACATTGACCCGCCAGCCACGGCTTCGCCGGAACCAACTTCGCAACCAGCCCAGACAGAACCAACCGTTACCGAGCCACTCACCGAACGTGAGTTTTTTGGCTTGCTCCAGCAGGTTCAAAAACGGGGAGTCACCCAGGGAGACATTGCCGGAGCACTTGATGAACGAGGTATTGCCTTCGAAGGCACTGACGCTCTGATCGAACGCGCCCGCAAGGCCGGTGCCCAGTCGTTTCTGGTCGCGGCGCTCCTCCGGGCTGAAGAACGCCGCAAACGCGCCCGCTACGCTGATGAAACCACACCGCCACCTGGCCAGCGTCCCGTCTTAAAACCTGCCCCGCCCCAGCCTGAACCTGACCAGCCGTTTGACCCTGAAGCCGCCGAACAGCAAATGCTTAGCCGGCTCTCTTTGCTGGAACAAACCCGCTATCACGTGCTCAAAAGCGTGGATGATTTCCCCAACTTCATCGTCCGGCAAAACATCCGTCGCCTGAAAAATAAAGGCGGTGGCTGGTATGAAGACGATGTCCTGGGAACGGAAATTACTTATGAACAAGGCGAAGGCGAGAAAGTCAACCTGTTGACCATCAACAATGTACCGACGTCAAAAACCTTTGCCAGTGTCGGGGGATCAACTTCGATTGGTGAGTTTTCATCGCGGCTGCTGGCGCCGTTTGTGCCGCAAAGCAAAACAGATTTTAAAGAAGCTGGGCGGGAAAATTATCGTGGGCGGGACTGTGCGATTTTTGATTTTTCCGTGGCACAGGAAAACTCAAACTACTCTATCGAGGGTGTCGGGCCAGACGGACAGCGACAACAAATCATTTCCGCTTATGATGGTCGGATGTGGATTGATCGGGTGTCAAAGCGGGTGGTTCGGATCGAACAATCTGCGGTTCGGATGCCCCGCGACTTTCTATTCTCGCAGGCTGAAACCGCCGTCGAATATGACTGGACCGAGATCGGAGAAAAACGGTACTGGCTGCCAATTACGGCGGAAACCCTGATTGGCAGCGACCGCTATGACTACTATTCGCGCAACGTTATCAAGTTTTACGATTACCGCAAGTTTGAAGCGGATGTGAAGATTTTGGATTAGGACTGAAAAAACCGGGGCTGAAAAAACCGGGCTTGGGGCTGAAGAAAACGGGCTTGGGGTATTAAACCCATTTTCTTCCGCCCCGAGCTTGCGAGTCTTCAGCCCGATGTCTTCAGCCCCCAGCCCGACGTTCCTACCCAATCACTTCCAACCCGCCCAGATATGGCCGGAGGGCCCGTGGAATTTCAATCGAGCCATCTTCCTGCTGATAATTCTCCAGAATCGCCAGCCACGTCCGACCGACGGCTAAACCTGAGCCATTGAGCGTGTGGACCAGTTCTGGTTTGGCCCCGGCTTCACGACGAAACCGGATACTCGCCCGGCGTGCCTGAAAGGCTTCGAAGTTTGAGCAGGAGGAAATTTCGCGATATGTTTTCTGACTTGGCAACCAGACTTCGAGGTCATAGGTTTTGGCCGATGCGGCGCCCATATCGCCCGTCGCCAGCACGACCTTGCGGTAGGGCAATTCCAGCCGCTGCAAAATCACTTCAGCATTGGCCGTCAACTTTTCATGCTCGGCATAAGACTCTTCGGGTTTGGTAAATTTCACCAGTTCCACCTTGTCAAACTGATGCTGGCGGATCAATCCACGCGTGTCGCGGCCATAACTTCCAGCTTCTGAGCGAAAACAGGGCGTGTAGGCCGTAAAGGAAATCGGCAGCTTCGCGCCGTCCAGGATTTCATCCCGATAGTAGTTGGTCACCGGAACTTCAGCCGTTGGTGCCAGATACAGGCCGCGCTCATCTGTCAATTTGAACAAATCCGCTTCAAATTTCGGCAGTTGTCCGGTTCCAAAGAGTGAAGCCGCGTTGATGACGAATGGCGGCAACATTTCCTGATAGCCGTGTTCCTGGGTGTGGATGTCGAGCATGAAATTGATCAGGGCTCGCTCCATCCGGGCACCCACGCCATTGAGCACCGAAAATCGGGCACCTGTGATTTTGACGGCCCGTTCCTGATCCAGAATGCCGAGCGCCACGCCCAGATCAACGTGATCCTTGGGTTCAAAAGAAAATTCGCGGGGTTCACCCCAGCGGGAAACTTCCTGGTTGGCCGATTCACCTCCAACAGGAACTGATGAATGCGGCATGTTGGGAATAGCGGTCACCACTTCGCTCAATTTGACTTCCACCTCAGCCAGTTCTTTTTCCTGGGTTTCAATAGTGACTTTTAACTCTTTCATCTCAGCCCGTTTACCGTCGGCTTCTTCTTTTTTGCCAGCTTTCATCAGCGCCCCGATTTCGGGACTGACGCGGTTTAACAGGGCTTTGTTTTTTTCCGACTCACCGATCAATTGCCGGCGGCGGGCATCAAGTTCAACAAATTCATCAATGGTTAAGGCACTCCCCCGGTTGACCAGCATCTGTTTGACGTCGTCGAGGTGAGTGCGAATGAAATCAGCAGCAAGCATAAAATCCTCTTGAAAAGGGTTCAGGGTTCAGGGTTTCTGAAGGGATGAGGGATGAAGGATGAGGGATGAAAAAATCACCTTGTCACCTTGTCA
>DAOQNB010000952.1:0-1627 GCA_035335845.1 Acidobacteriota bacterium
GCCGGAGAAGTGCTTTTTCTTAGCCTTGCCTCTATGGCCTTTCCCAGGTGGCCTTCCTTTCTTCTGATTCAACTGGCCGGGCTCTCTGTAGGATATTTTCTAATTCGGGCACTCTTTATTGTTCCTTACCTGCGTAATCGTCACCAAGCTGAAGAACGAAAATCACGACTTCAATGGGTGCGTTCTGGCCTGAAATTGATGGCGGCAGCAACTGTTTTCCTGCTGGCGGCGTTTCTGAACTACCACCTTTTGACCTATCACCTGCTCTTTGCCTCACATCAGTGTGATATTGTTTCAGTGAAGTTCTATCTCGGGCTGGGTGCGAACGTAAATGCCAGGAACTGGTACAACTGGAATGCCTACTGTCAGATCCGAAACGAATATGACGGCGATCCCTGGTGGGCAATACCTGGAAATCTGAACAATGGAATCGGCACAATTTATGATCGAACACCTCTGATGTATGCCGTTGAAGGACAAAATATAGAACTGGTGAACCTGCTCCTGGCCGAAGGAGCCGCTGTAGACGAAGCCAACTGCCTCAATCGGACTGCCTTTATGAAAGCAATGGCGAAAAGAAATCTCCCCATTGCCAAACTTTTGCTTACCCATGGCGCTGACATCAATCAACAAGATTACAATAAAGATTCAGCGTTGATCA
The DNA here is from genome assembly GCA_035335845.1 of Acidobacteriota bacterium. Classification (GTDB taxonomy): domain Bacteria; phylum Acidobacteriota; class Blastocatellia; order Chloracidobacteriales; family Chloracidobacteriaceae; genus JACQXX01. Next base: position 662 of record DAOQNB010000952.1, read on the forward strand.
GAGCCGCAAAGGTTGGTGATGTGAAGGGAATAGAATTCCTGTTAGCCAACGGTGCCAATCCAGGTCTCAGAAATTATGAAGGGCAAACCGCATTTCATATTATGGCTCAAGCCTCCTCAGACTTATCAGTATCTCTAAAAAGCGCGACTCATCTCCGAGAGGAACATAATTTAGACAAATGAACTCACTCCCAGCGCCTGAAACCAGGAAGGTTTGGCTTGCAATCGCCTTTTCGCTCATGGCGGCACTTGTGAATCCCACCGTGTTGGTCAAATCTTTCCTGGAACGTTCACGGCCCCGTTCCTGATCCTGGTGGGAGGGCTCATCTTGAAAAGCTTGTTTTCAATGCCAACTAAGCCAAACTCGGAAAATTCACGCTAAGTAGTTAAGAATCTAATACTTCCTGGTCATCTTCACCACGCCCGGACGCCGCGTTTCTCCGCAAAATAAATCAGAATATCGAAATTTCCCGGTGATTGGCCAAGCATTCTCAGGAGCAAGGCCACCTGTCCACGATGATGCACGGCATGGTTGGCAGCGTGCTGCAACAATTCTCCAAGCGGCATGGTAAGGAGTTCACCTCGATCATTGGGGTACTCAACCATCCGGGTCAAATCGTCGTCAGTGAGTGTGCTTAAAAATTCGCGAATGTTGGCTTCGACTGTGTTCCAACGTTCCACCAGGGATTCAACTGTCGGGAAATCAGCCGGATTCAGGCGCGGGCCGCGTTTGGGACCGCCACACCGGTCCGCCCATCCCAGTTCAACACTCAAAATATGGGTCATCGTGTTCTGGATTGACCCATAACTCCCCCCGACAAATTGTGTAAATTGCTCAGGTGGAAGATGTGAAATCGCTTCAAAGAGTTTTCGGTTGGCCCAGTAGCCATAATCGAACAACATTTCGAGATCCTTGACGGTCATTGCTTCCTCGCGCTTGATAGAAAAATGAAGAAACCCAAATTAT
>DAOQNB010000952.1:1727-2822 GCA_035335845.1 Acidobacteriota bacterium
CTTGACGGTCATTGCTTCCTCGCGCTTGATAGAAAAATGAAGAAACCCAAATTATGGAGTATAAAGCCAGCTTGTCAACCTTCGCGTTTCTCCGTAGAATGCCCCGGTACAGCCACCAATCAAAACTTGAAGACTCCTGACTGATAGTCCAGGCGAAGAAGTTATGCTTCTGGTTGCCGGCACGTCAGTCACTGTAAAAAGGAACACCCTGTTATGACTGATGATACCTTAAAACTCTGGCAGGTAATTGTTTACGGCATCGAACATACCATTGATGAAGAAACACTCAACGCCTGGATTCTGGCCGGAAAAATCCGCCGTGAGGACCGGGTCAAGAAAGCTGGAGCGAACTGGACCCAAGCCCGCAATGTTCCCAAACTACGGGAACTGTTCGTTCAGGCGGCATCGCTTCGGGCGAGTAGTCCGCCCAGTCCAGAAAAAACCGAGACCTCCGATAACTCCACACCGCTTCGTCCCGGTACTTTTCCAAAGCAGCCACCGCACCAATCCACCCCATCGCCTGGAGCCTGGAAAAAGGGAGATATCCTCGTGATTGAAGGTGAGTACAAACTTCCCCATCGCTGCCTCAAATGTAATTCTGAAAAAGATGTCATTCGTTTAAATTACCAGTTTAGCTATCGCCCCCTCTGGCCATTGATTTTTGTTCCACTGATTGGAGCACTCCTGGTTTTGCTTATCCTGGTTTTGGTGAGTCAACACAGGCAGGTGGAAATTGGGCTCTGCCGGTCGCACTATGAGACACGATATATGGCCAGTATTTTAAGCTGGGTAGTTTTTGTTCCAGGTTTCATTATTCTGGTTGATACAATGCGAACCAATTCCATCATTGAATTTCTGATTTGCATGATGACTCTGGGAGCTTTTGGCATTGTGCTGCTCTTCTTTGGTCAAATGGCTCAGGTTCTGGAAATTCGAGGTTCAGTCATATATCTCAAAAAAGTTCATCCAGACTATCTGAAGCAATTCCCAGACTGGCCACACATTGTCTAAACCCAACAGCAATTCCGGTTGGTGTCCAGTAGAAACACCAATCTGAAATTGCTGGATTTCACCGGGGAGCCAACGCGGATAACC
>DAOQNB010000953.1:0-2818 GCA_035335845.1 Acidobacteriota bacterium
AAGCGAGCACGATTCTGAACCAGTTGTTGAGGTATTACCAACTGGGATGCCAAAGAAGAGTTTCTCAAAACCCTGACCCCTGAAGAACGCCTCAACGGCTTACCTTCAGATGAACTCTTGAAACACCTGGCCCCGGATGAGCGGCTCAAAGGGTTACCATCCGAGGAGCGCTTCAAAGGTCTCACCGTTGCCGAAATCCAGGCATATCTGGAAAAACTGCTCCAACAATCTGAGTCAGGTTCATCCGAAAAGCCCTGAAAGATAGGCTCGTTTCTGCTTCTAACGGATTTTGTGTTTTGACCTACCAAAAACTGATTGGACCATTTTGGGTTCTGTAAGTTGTTGAAAATCTAGTCCAAACGCTCAAACCTATGCCAAACAAGATAATCATAAACCCTTTGTTTTCAATACGAGTAGGGTGCAACACAAAATTCGGTAGAAACTGTAATAAAATTCTTCCCTGTCTCACTCCGATACGTTTTGCTTCACTCATCAGAAACCTGTAACCCTACTGGTGTGACGGCTGGTTGTATACACCATCTTATATTGCCAGCCAAATCTGCCGCAGATGAATTCAAACCGTTTTATGCTGTGGAGTGTATGGTGCACTTGATGCGGCTTTGTATGAAAGTGGTGTCAAGCCATCCCGCTCCAAAGTTTTAGCTTGACATCCCTTCTGAGACATAAGCATTCTGCCCTTCTCTCAACTCCATTGATTTTCGCATTTCTTTTTCACACTTTTCGGTCAGGTGCTTATGTCTCAACCAACTCCTTCTCAGAACATTCAATCTCCTCCTGCAGAGCAGTTGTATCGTGACGAACTCAGGTTTTTAGAGCATTTCGGCTCTGGGGTGCGCCCGCCGAACTGGCGCTTGACGCCGCAAGCCGTGGTGACGTTCATTGTTGGCTCGAAAGGCGAAACGCTTCGATTGCCAAAAGATTCCAAAGCCCCAGATGATGTACCCAGGTCGCTGGTCATTTCCGAGAAATTTGTCGGCAACCGCGCGCTGGTTGAACGCTGTGTTGTTACTCTGGCCGGAGAACGCGGCCTGATGCTCGTGGGTGAACCTGGAACGGCCAAGTCCATGCTGTCGGAATTGCTTGCGGCGGCCATTTGTGGCACCAGTGGGTTGACGGTTCAAGGAACGGCTGGCACGACCGAAGAACAACTTCGCTACGGCTGGAATTATTCGCTCCTGATTGCCAAAGGACCCAGGCCAGAAGCGCTCGTTCCATCGCCAATTCTCACTGCCATGAATACCGGCGGCATTGGACGGGTCGAAGAAGTCACCCGCTGCCTGCCCGAAATCCAGGATGCGTTGATTTCGTTGTTGTCTGAGCGACGGCTGATGATTCCGGAGTTACAAACCGAGGCTATCGAAGAAAGAACGGTTTTTGCGCAAAAAGGCTTTAACGTTATTGCCACGGCAAACCTGCGCGACCGGGGCGTATCGGAAATGTCCGCCGCACTCAAACGCCGCTTCAATTTTGAAACCATCCCTCCAATTCCAGATCTGGCCCGCGAAGTTGCCCTGGTGCAGCGTCAGGCCACGGCGGCTCTGGCTCGCGTAGACGAGCCGCTCCGCGTTGATCAGGCCGTGTTGGAAGCTCTGGTCACGGCTTTTCGCGATTTGCGGTCAGGCCGTTCGGTTGAAGGCTGGGCAGTTGAAACGCCCGGAACGGTGATGAGTACCGCCGAAGCGGTGAGTGTTGCCACCGCCATTGGACTCCAGGCAGCTTACTTCCCGACCGAACGTGATCTGGTGTCACACCTGCCAGGATATTTGCTCGGCGTTGTGCTCAAAGACGATCCAAAAGACCGTGGGCGCTTGCTGGCCTACTGGGATAGTGCGGTCAAACGCCGCGCCGAAGGCGGCACCCGACTTTGGAAACAATTGCTGGAACTTCGTTCAGTCATCGAATCAGAAAACTAGCGCCAATTGATATGGAATAAATCGCTTCAGGCCGAGATGTGCTATCAATCAATGAACCTCAACTGTGAACTTCCTAACCCACAAATGGAGAAAATCCCCGCATGGCTCATTATGTACGCCTTTTTCTCGCGCTGGCTGTGTTACTTAGCCTGACTTCATGTGCTAAGAACCTGTCCTTTACATTTGAAATCCCCAAAGAAGAAATTCAGGCAAAAGTCCAAACCAAATTTCCACTCAAGCCGGGCGCTGGGGAGAAAGAAAAATCCCCGGTTGAGTTGACGATTAGTGACCCGGTGGTGCTCCTGGAAGAAGGAAAAAATCAAATCGGCCTCAGGGTGAATGTCCTGGCGGTTCCGTCTGCGCCTCAACTCAACGCTCCCAAGCCACCAGCGGCCCCGGCTGATGGCCCCAAACCGCCCGGTGGTGGTCCCAAACTTCCTGGCGGTGGTCCTGGCGGTCCTCCCGGTGGCCCTGGTGGCCGGATAAAGGATGGTCCTTCCTTGCCAGGAGGCGGTCCTCAAAAACCACCAGCCCCACCTCAACCCAAGTTCACCGGTACGGTAACGGTCTTTACTACGGTCAGCTATGACCCCAAAACGAAATCCATCCACCTGAGCAACCCAAAAATCACAAGTCTGGACATTAAGCAGCTTCCCCCACCCCTGGAAGAACCGCTCAAACAAATGGCCGAGAAAAAACTGGCTGAAAAACTCGCCGAACAATCAATCCCTCTCGAAGGCAAGTCTCCAATCGAAGAAACCGCCATCACCTTTATGAAATCGGTGTCTGTGAAGAATGGAAAACTGCTGGTTGAAATCGGCTGGTAACTGTTTGGGGTTCCGGGTTCCGGGTTCCGGGTTCCGGGTTCCGGGTTCCGGGTTCCG
>DAOQNB010000954.1:0-2817 GCA_035335845.1 Acidobacteriota bacterium
GCTGGGACCTCTATGCCCGGGTTGGCCAGTTTTACGAAGCTGACCCCGAACGAAAAAAGCTGCGTGAACAGGTGCTCCACGAAATCGAATCCGGCCAGGGTGAGATTGCCGGGATTGCCGATTATGTGGCAATGCGCGTTCTGCAATGCCATCTCGACACGATGGAGCGGCTGGGGATTCGCTATGACGTGATGCCTCGCGAAAGCGAGGTCTTGCACATGCATCTTTGGGATGCAGCTTTTGAACGATTAAAAGCTTCTGGTTCAATTATTTATGAAACATCTGGTCGCAACAAGGGCTGCTGGGTAATGAAAGCCGAGCAATCAGAGACCACACAGGACGAAGAATCAGAACACGATGCTGACAAAATCCTGGTTCGATCAAACGGCACGGTCAACTACACGGGGAAAGATATTGCCTACCATCTCTGGAAGCTGGGGCAACTTGACCTTGAGTTCCATTACAAGCCGTTTCATACCTACCCGGACGGCAAAGTCGTCTGGATTACAACTCCGACTCTGCCTGAAAACGCAGCAGAACTTCCAGCACGACCAGCGTTTGGCAATGGCTCGGCTTATTTTAACGTGATTGACGTCGGGCAGAGCTATACCCAGGAATATGTCAAAAAAGGCGTTCTGGCAGCACTCGTCAATCAGATGGATACCCATCGCGTTGAGCGAAGCGCCCACCTGAGCTATGAAAAAGTGGCACTCACTCCGAATAGTTGTGATGTGCTCGGGTTTGAACTGGACGAAGAAGAACGCAAACGAACCATTGTGAGCATGAGTGGTCGCAAAGGACTTGGCGTCAAAGCCGATGACCTGCTGGACCGACTGGAAACCAGCGCGCTGGTTCATGTGACCGAGCATCAGGCGACACTGCCGCCCGAGGAGCAAAAATCTCCCGAAGCCCAACAAGCCATGGCGCACACGGTAGCGGTTGGAGCACTCCGGTACTTTCTGCTCAAATACACCAGAGGCACAATCATTGCCTTTGACTTTAAAGAAGCGCTCAAAGAACAGGGCGAGACCGGCATTTACCTGCAATTTGCCGCTGTCCGAATCAACAGCATTTATCGCAAAGCCAACCGCCGTGGAATTTCCACCGACGACCCGCTGTCGGTGTTGAAAGCTAATCCCGAAAAGCTCCAGACCTTCTTTACCGGTGAAGACGGCCAGTTTTTTTGGGGATTGACCAGTCTTTCGCTTCAATTGAATGAAGTTCTGGTTCAGGCGGCTGAATTCCTGGAACCAGCTCAAATTGCCAAATATGCCTTCCAGATTGCTCAAACCATGAGCAGCTTTTTAAATAAATACCACGTTCTGGGCGAAGCTGACCCTGTCCGCCAGCAGTTTTATCTGGCACTCCTCGCGCTGGTTCGGCGCCAATTGCAGACCGCCATGCACGTGATGGGCATTGATGTACCGGAGCAAATGTAGCAAGCCGAAGGCCTGGTTCTTGGTTCTTGGTGCTTGGTTCTTGGTGCTTGGTTCTTGGTTCTTGGTTCTTGGTTCTTGGTTCTTGGTTCTTGGTTCTTGGTTCTTCGAAGGTATTGGTTCCCAAGCACTAAGCACCAAGCACCAAGCACCAAGCACCAAGCACCATCACGCCTTGCAATAATTGCCCGGAGTCGCCAAACTGAAGGTGTTTTCTGTCTCTTCTCTTGCCACTTAAAGCCTTCTTCCCCTCGCGCTTTCACCCAGGCGAACCCAAATGAGTGGCCTCCATCTATTTGAAATCAAAAGGGTTTCATCTCGAAACCTGGATCGCGTCAAACGAACCAAAAATTTTAATTGATCGAGAGCGGGATTGGTGTATCCGCATCTGGTCTTTCAACCAGGAGTGAGCAAGGAATTATGGGGTCAACAGATGCACCGCAACTCAACATCGGGCAACACTGGCTTTGCCCTGAGCCAACAACAACAGCAACCTTTACACACTATCGCCCGGCGGTTTTTTTAGAGTGTCAACTCCGATTTCATCACTTGCGGGCCCATATCAAACATACAGCAGAAAAACGCTATACCGCGTGGTATCCCAGGGGACAGGCATCGGTTGACTGGGATATCCCAGCTCTCGGCGATACGGAGGTCCTGAATATCGCCATGGGGCCACCTCATCATCTGCCCCATAAGACTGAAAACTTTGATTTCTCTGACCAAAACTTCCGCGAGTTTATCGAAGAAAAACTCAACAAGCTGGTGCGTACCGCCCGGCTGAAAGTTTTTCATAATGCACACTTTGATGTTTTTTCTGAACCGGATGAAACCCGCGACCATTTCATCACCCGACTGGCTGAAAAAGCGCCCGACAGTATTGAAAATGACCTGAATAACCTGATCAGGCGGGTTAATATGAAAATTTCTCAGGTTCGGGAAACGCAGGAACGACGCGGACGCAAACTTGAAATCCCCGAAATGTTCATCAATGACATCCTGATGGAACGTCGGCACGAATTGTTTGCCAGCCAGTACCGGCTGGAGGCTTTGTTTTCGAGTGGGGAAAAATTGCTGGTCACCAGTAGCGACGGGATTGCCAGTTTCCCGATCAATGATCCGGAATACATTGAAATGATGGAAACGCTGCAACTTATCGAAGACGAAACCAAACGCGAACTCAATGAACTCTGCACCCGGTGCATTCAAAAAGTTTCGGAATGTGACTTGTTTGAAATTGGTTTGCAGCGCAATCAAATCCATATTTTGCGCAAAGGCGTGCTGTGGGTGCCAACGGCTTAACGGCATCGGGCTGAAGACTTTGGGCTAGGGGCTGAAGAAGTCAGGCTGAAAGACATCGGGCTGAAGACTTTGGGCTAGG
>DAOQNB010000955.1:0-2816 GCA_035335845.1 Acidobacteriota bacterium
CACCGATCAGCGTCACCGAGCACACCACCAAGACCTTGCAACCACAATCGCAGTATCGAGAACGGAGCACAAAATAATAGTAGTCAGTAGTCAGTAGTCAGTAGTCAGTAGTCAGTAGTCAGTAGTCAGATGTTAGAATTTGTGAGTTCGTGTCAAGGTGTATTTGGTTCTGTGAGTGTTATTTATAATAACTTCTCAGAGGTCCTGAGCCTATCCGCCGATCAGCATCCGCCGTTTCCATTGATTGGCGAGCAGGCTGGCAATGTCGGCTAACATTCTGGTCTGATTTTTCAGTCAATCGTTCCTGAGACTCTTTCAACCAATCAATATCCACCTATGTTTCGTTTGATTCTGCTTGCACTTCTCTCTGGCTGGCTGGTGTTATCAGCCGCAGTTCCAACTCTGGCCATCGTGCCGCAAGGACCCAAAGCGTCGGCACCGGCCAGCTACCAAACTTTCCAAAATGCAACCGGAGACCATCCGGTTTTTCTCAAGTACGTCACGTTTGAGACGACCGAAGCGCGCTACGAAATTGACGTCTCCGGCCAGGGCATCAAAATACCAGCCCGAGGTGATTCCGCGCTCAAGTTTTCCTGCCCCGGTTTTGAACAAAGCACATTGCGCGAACTGCATTTCATTCCCCGTCAAAATGAACTCCTGACTGTGGCGTTGCTCAGCCCAGAAGAACCAGGCGCAGACTACAAGTATGAAATGACCTTGTGGGACACAGCCACCATGAAGCCCAAATGGTCGCATCCGGTGAGCAATCCAGATGGAGATCTGGTTCGAGGGTGCAGCTTTGAGGATGCCATCTTTTTTGCGTCAGGAGACACAGTGACCAGATACGAATGGGCCACCGGTAAACAAGTCTGGACCACTGAACTGCGCAAACCAGATAAAATTATCACAGCTTCAATCAGTATTGGGTTTTCAATTGACCTGACCCAGAAGATCGTCTTTCAGTGGTCCATCAATGATATCGGGCATCCGCTCTATGTCTGCACGCTGGATGGCGTGACCGGCAAAGTGCTGAACGTGAAAAAACAAAAACGGAAGTGGTAGCAATTCCCAAAACAAAGATTTCAACAAACCCTGGAACCACCTGAAGGCGGAACTCTAACCATCGCGCCGTGTCAACTTCAATCAGCTCTGATGAAGGGACACGGCGCAGTTGCGTTTTGCCTCTGAAAGACCTTCTCGTTTTGGAACAGGCTTCCAACTATAGCATTTCAGATAAATATTTCCTGGGAGCGCCGGCATCTTGCCGGCATCAATCGGTTGCGGTTCAAGCAGTTGCCGGCAGGATGCCGGCACCAAGTGGTTCAGATCCAATCAGTTGCCGGCAGGATGCCGGCGTTCCCAGGAAGAAATTTTTCTCTGAAGAGCTATAGTTCTCCGAACATTCGCTTTGGTCTCCCGATCAACGTTTCCAATCCTGGAGACCCGGCCAGCACGTTTCCTGACTTTGTCCTTTGGGGTGATACCGCTCAAAATGGAGACGCAGTCACGGCGGCTGATCTTGCCCTGGCCAGGGCAATTCTTCTCAATCAGTTTACTCCGACCCAAAATCAGCGTCTGGCGGTGGATGTGACCCCGCTCAATGAAAACCGAAGCCGGGGCGATGGAACCTACGATCAGGCGGATTATGACTTCCTTCAACTCGTCAGTCAGTTTCTGGCTTCGTTTTAACAATAACCCTGCAAAAAAAGTGTAACGTTTTTTGAAATTGGATCACATCTCCATGATCATCAATGCTGATGATTATGCCTCTCTCATCGTGAGATCCTTCTTAATCACTGCAATCCGCCACCCAGGCCAGTTCAACTGACCTGGGTGTTTTTTTTAAAGATTTCATTCTCTTTCAAAAAGGTGAACCAGCGTCCTTCTTCAGGGTTAAACCCACGACGAATCTCACCTTTGATTCAACACCTTTCAAAAATCACGCGTTGGAGATATATGAAAAAATCACTCCTTATTTTGTTGATCACTCTTGGCTGCTGGCCTGGAATTTCAGGCTCGAACTCCATTTTTGCCCAGGACTCAGATTTCAATCCAAATCGAATTGCCGTCAACCAACTGATTTCAGCCTCATGACCAGTTCAAATAAAGACCGCCGTGATAACGCAGTTGGGGAAACGACAATTATTGACCTGCACCGTAACCAACCCAGGCACTCAGACAGTTCAGAATATTGAACTCCTGCTTTCGGTCTATTTTCCTGATGGGTCACCCCATGGCGTTTCACTCTGGCAACAACCGGTTACACTGGCACCTGGGCAATCACTTGATTTCACGCACCAAATCGGCACCATCGAAGACCCAGACAAGGTGACTGATTCTGATGATCAAATCGGACTTAAAATTGATCTCCAGGATAAGGTGGTTTTGTCCATCACCAATGTGAAAACTGACTCAGGTGGCTGGAAAACTGACCAGCGCCAATCGCTCCGATCATTAAATCGCTTTGCGATGGGTGAGTTTATTCAACCTCTCGAACCCGAAAAATATTAAAATTCGCTTCTTACAACGAAAGAATCGAAAATTTCCCATCCAGCGCCGTGCTGCCCGGTTCAATTGAGTTGAGGCTGGCACGGCGTTTTTGTGTCTTGCCCTCAACATAGTGATCTCATCTTCAGTGTTGGTGTCAGTAGCAGTTGATTGAGACCAAACCAAAGTACATCAAGGACATAAAAGACAGAAAGGATAGCGTGGGAGTCAGTTTCGTCACCACGAAGGCTCAATTTGGGTGAACTTCGATTCAACTCAATGACCGGGTCACTTCCTGTTTCCGAGGGGTATCTCGATCTGGTCGGGAC
>DAOQNB010000956.1:0-2812 GCA_035335845.1 Acidobacteriota bacterium
TGGATTTTTTCCGATTGGCGTTGGTGTGAACCCAAACACAAATCGGATTTTTGTGTGCAATAGACATGGGAATTCGGTTTCTGTTATCAATGGAGAAACCAATACAGTCATTGAAACTATCCCTCTGCCCACAAATGGTCCGAAAGCTGTGGCTGTGAACCCCAATACAAACCGAATCTATGTCCTTCACGATTTGTTCATTACGATCATTGATTTTAATGATCCCAATGTAAAGCCCCTTCAAATCGGTACCCGAGGCCTGTCCCTGACAATCAACCCGCTCACCAACCGGCTATATGTGGCTGATCTTTCGCAGGTGGCCGTTATCGATGTCAACACCCTTTCAACTCTCGACATAATCGGCATCCGAAACGGTCCATTTGCTGCGATTGGGGTCAATCCGACAACCAATCATATCTTTTTGACCCAGTTTGGCTTCACAGTGGCAGAAATTGACGGAAACACCAATCAAGTTATTGCAAATATTCGAGTTGGTAGATTTCCAGCAAGCCTGGTTGTTAACCCCAGCACCAATCGAATTTATGTCGGCAATCGGTTGGACGATACCGTCACCGTTATGACTGAAGAAGCTCCGGTTGACCCTGACACCCAACCTCCAGTTGTCACCAATGTCAGGCTGTCAAAATCAAAAATCATCCGCAAAAAAGATGCTATCCTGGATATTTCCTGGACTTCAACGGATAACATCGGCGTGGCAAGTCATAGCCTGGTTTTTTCTGCCCCGGACCAGAATTTCGTAACTGAAATTGCATCCGGGTTATCAGCTCAGGTGCAGAGTTTCACCTGGAGGATTCCAGGAATTATTCCCAAATCCAAAACCGCAAACATCCAGGTCGTTGCTCGGGATGAGGCAACCAATAGCGGGATTGGTCAAAGTGCTTCTTTTAGTGTGAGATAGTTGTGGTGTTCTTTTTTTGAAGGATGCTTTTCACCAAAATTGAACAAGAGCGAAGAGACGCAAATTTGCGTCTCTTCGCTCTCTTAATTTGGCTGATTGACTCACTTAAGAATGCGCCGCTTCGCTTTTTGAAAAGAATTTCTTTGCCCAGTTTGATGGCACGTCTTTAACCAGTTCACTGAGCCGGGTGTGCCACCATTCAGAAGCTTCCTGCAGTTCATTTTGGGCGAACCGATGTTCAGAAATCGCAAACGAGCCGCTGCGATAGAGGGCAATATCAATCGGAAAATCAACTTCGGTCACACTGGTGCAGGTCGAATCAAACGCCAGAAACCCAATGTTGAGCGCATGTTCCAGGCTGGTCGGATAGGTCAGCATCCGATCCAGCAGCGGTTTTCCATACGCTGAGCGGCCAATGATGCAAAACGGCGTGTCGGTCAGGATTTCAACCCAGTTGCCTTGCGGATACACCAGATACAATTTGTGGGTCTCGTCTTTTTCAAACTGGCCGCCAATTAACGTGTGCAGGTCGAAAAACAGGCCGCTCCGTGAAAGCGATGACTGGTCTTCATCAGCCACCTGCCGCACAAATCCACAGTAGGCACTGACGGCTTTGTGCAATTTGTCAAAGGTTCGGCCTTCGTCATTGAGATATTCGTCAAAATACATCACGGCTTTATCACGAGTGGAGCGCAAACCGGACGTCATCAAAAACAAGGCGTTGTTTTCAAACTGGCGAGTGATGAGTTTGCGCGACGAACTCATTTCCATTCCGGTTGTGATCCGCGTGTCTGCAATTCCAATCAATCCGTCTTGGACGGCAATGCCCAGGCAAAATGTCATTGGTGAAGAGTCCTTATTGTTGAATGGCGGTCTGGCTCATCGGGCGCATGGCGAAGAAGGCTTCAAAAATGCTGTCTCCTACGGCATTCAGGTCGGCTTGAAATCGGTCCAGAAACTCGTGCAGCCCGGCGCCGATGATTTCCTCTATCGTGGTGCAATCGAGTTCGGAACGCAAGCGACCAAGTTTTCTTTCCGGTGTGTTGCTGTAGGTTCCAGGGAGCGAACCCGAAATCCCGCGCAGGGATTCTTCACACCGAAACAGGCAAAATCGAATCGCACGTGGAAACTCGCGATCCAAAATCAAGAATTCGGCAATGTCGCCCGGAGCAATCCGGCCATAGCGTTTACGGTACATTTCGAGCGCGCTGGCTGACTTTAACAACGCTGACCATTGGACGTCATCGAGTGCCGTTCCCACGTAGTTTGGACTCGGCAGCAACAGAAAATACTTCACATCCAGAATCCGCGACGTTTTGTCAGCCCGCTCCTGCAATCGGCCCAGCCGGTTGAAGTGCCAGGCTTCGCCGTGCGACATGGTGGCGTCGGTCACGCCGACAAACAAATGGCTCGCCAGTTTGACCCGTGAGAAAAACGAATGGTGATCCAGATGACCTGGTGCCGCCGCCGCTTCCTTGACCATCAGGTAAAAGGTATTGAGTTGCTCCCACATTTCCGACGAAATCACCGATCTGACTGACCGTGCATTTTCACGCGCCGCCTGCAAACACGACAGAATCGAATTGGGATTGCGTTCGTCAAAGGTCAGGAAGCGGACCACATTGTCTTCCGTGGCTTCGTAGCCAAGCTGGCGAAAAAGCTGAAAATCGCCGCTGGTATCCACAATCGGTCGCCACTGATCCACCGTTGCTTCCGGCAAATCCAGCATCAGATTTAAGGTGACATCCACAAAGCGGGCGACGTTCTCTGCCCGTTCAATAGAGCGGCTCATCCAGTAGATCGAATCAGCAACGCGACTGAGCATAATGGTAAATCCTTTTTGGGTTCCGGGTTCCGGGTTCCGGGTTCCGGGTTCCGGGTTCCGGGTTCCGG
>DAOQNB010000957.1:0-2797 GCA_035335845.1 Acidobacteriota bacterium
CTTGGTTCTTGGTGCTTGGTGCTTGGTGCTTGGTGCTTGGTTCTTGGTGCTTGGTGCTTGGTGCTTGGTTCTTGGTGCTTGGTGCTTGGTTCTTGGTTCTTGGTTCTTGGTTCTTGGTTCTTCGAAGATATTGGTTCCAAAGCACCAAGCACTAAACACTAAGCACCAAGCACTAAGCACTAAACACCAAGTACTAAAGCACCAAGCACCAAGTACCAATCACCAAGCACCTGCATTTTCTTTATTCTTCATTCAAAAGGTATGTCATTCGCGCGGCGTTTAGAAACGCAGTAAAGAGCGGGTGCGGTGCACCCTCGCTTGATGACCATTGTGGAAGGTAAGCCGTCGCGACAAAAAATGGATGCTCAATCAATTCGATCACTCTGACGTCTCCGCCTTCGGTTGTTCCAGTCACCTTCAATCCCGCGCTGGTCAGTTGCTCCTGAAACTGTTGATTTAATTCATAGTTACAGGCGAATTCCTCTTCCACTTCAAGCTGACCATAGATTTTGGCCACTCTGGCATGCGGTGATAGGCGGATTTTCTTTTTTCCCGACAGTCTGAAGTTTCCATCCACAGGTGAGCAGGCTGAAAGGTTGAGCACTGGGACTTTGGCTTCCGGGTTATATTCACCAGATTCGGCCTGTTCCAGATGGGCAACATGGCGGGCAAACTCCAGCAACGTATGTTGAAAACCGCCGCAGGTGGCAAGAAACGGAATTTTGGCTTCCCGAGCCAGTTGAATAGCTGCCAACCCACCATCCAGATTGCGATAGGGACTGCTCGGAGCGGCACAAATCCCATCACAACCCGCCAGTTCAACTCGTTTTTCAGCCACTGCCAGATAGTTTGTGCCAAACCAGGTCAGGTTCATACTCAACCCAAGAGCCTGTGCGGCTTCAACGATGGCTGAAGATGTCGTTTCGTGTTTTCGATAGCCCGGCTGAAAATCTCCGATGATGCCGATTTCCAGTTTTTCACGAGCAGCAGGTTTTGGTGTGTTCTGAGGTTCATCGGTCAGAGAAATTTCAAAAAATTTGGTGTATTCATTGGGGTTATAGCGATAGGCCGGGATCTCGTGGAACCCCAGTTGCCGATAGAGAGCCTGGGCTTCGTCCATTCCCGGAATCGTGTCAAGCCGCAGGCAACGGTGCCCCAATCGTCGGGCTTCCTCAATAATTGCCAGCGCCAGTTGATAGCCGACACGCTTTCCTCGAAATCCAGGCCGGACAAACAGGCGCTTCATTTCAGCAATTCCAGCCGCCCACCTTCGCACGGCGACACATCCCGCCACAGATTCTTCCTCCATAGCAAGCAGCAAACTGCCGCCCGGAGGTGCATATTCACCCGGAAGACTGGTAATTTCCGAGGCCAGAGCGGCCAAGGCAGGGTCACCGGGGCGGGTGTTGCCATATTCTTCAAATAAAAGGCGCGCCTGTGCGACGTCGGCAGGGGTTTGAACACGTTTGATGTAAGTCATAATTTTTTGGAGTGCGGCGGCTTGACGCCGCTTTTAAATCTATTCCACCTGAAAGGCTTGTCGTTCAAAATCAATCCTCTCACAATGGTTGATTAACCTGAACCGCAAAAATGTAAGGAGACTTCCCTGTGGCATCTGTTGTTTCCCGCGACGAAACCCTATCCCAAACTGCCCGACCTTCGCTGATTGGCCTGGACCGCACCGAACTCGCAACAACTCTGGCAACCTATGGCGAACCTGCCTTTCGAGCCAAACAAGTTTTTCGGGCACTGTATAAGCGGATGGCGGGTTCAATTGAAGACATTCACGAACTTCCGAAGTCGTTGCGCGAAAAACTGTCTCCACATTTCACCATTGATACCGTGACGCTGGCGCAAACCTTTAACTCATCGGACGGCACGCGGCGCTATCTCTTCAACGTCAATGGAAACGAAGCCATTGAAGCTGTCTGGATCCCCGAAGCCCGCCGGTCAACGATCTGCCTTTCATCGCAGGCCGGCTGTCCGCTTGCCTGTGATTTTTGTCTCACAGCTCAAATTGGTCTCAAACGCAATTTAACCGTTGGCGAAATCGTCGGCCAGGTCGTGTATGTCCTGCGAAGCGAATTGGAACGACTCCGGCGAGAACACCCAACCCAGGAAGTAAAGCTCCCGCCAATCAATCTGGTGTTTATGGGCATGGGTGAACCGTTTTTAAATTATGCGAACGTCATGCAGGCCATCCGGCTGATGGGAGACGCTGACGGACTTGAAATTCGCCCCAGCCACGTCACCGTTTCGACCGCTGGCATTGTTCCGCGAATCGTTGATTTTGGCAAAGAACCCAACCGCCCGCGACTGGCCATCTCGCTTTCAGCCCCAACCGATGAGCTTCGAAATCAGTTGATGCCGATCAATCGCCGCTACCCGCTGGCTGATCTGATGCAGGCCTGCGAAACCTTTCCACTCGCTCCCGGTGAAAAAATGACCTTTGAATACGTGATGCTTGATGGAATCAATGATCACGACGAACATGCCCATCAGATTTTGAAACTGACAACCCGGCTCCGAGCACGTAATGCTGTCAAACTCAACCTGATTCCACATAATCCGGCACCCGAGCTTCCCTATCAACCCTCAACCGAAGCCCGTGTCCTGGCCTTTCAATCCATTCTGAAACAAAAAGATCTTCCAGTATTTATCCGTCGCCCGCGTGGTCGCGACATCACTGCCGCCTGTGGGCAACTGGCTGCCACGCACGAAAGCCAGCGGGTGATTTATAAATTCTGAATGAAGAATGAAGAATGAAGAATGAAGAATGAAGAATGAAGAATGAAGA
>DAOQNB010000958.1:0-2796 GCA_035335845.1 Acidobacteriota bacterium
ATTTTCGCAACGGGTTGTGATAAATCTGAGGCAACTGACTGACTTATGGCCTGGCTTGGTTTCGGTCCCAGTGACGATGTGACCTCAGGTTTCGACCGTGCCAGACTGGTTTGAGACGGAGCAAGATGCGGTAGTGTTGAATGATGAGTGAATGTGGCACGGATTCCACCGCCAAAAATAACCTCATCTCCGTCTGATAATTTTTCTTCGAATTGAATGAGCTGCCCATTTAACCACGTTCCATTACTGCTTCCACCATCGCAAATCACTGCTTCACCACCACTGGTCTCAATGACGGCCTGGAGTCGTGAAATACAGGCGTCTTCAAGCCGCAAGGTGCAATTGCGGTCTCTGCCGATGGTGAATCTCCCTCGAAGAGGGATCACCACCGGCTGTGGTTGAATTCCATACACAATGAGTTTCGCCATTTTAGATAAAATCAGACGCTTGAAAGGGCCTGTTTCAGCCGTGAGCAGGAATCCTTATCGGCCAACATGCTTGAGCTGAAGTTCAATGACTTCAACCTGAGGCTGGGTCCGGTTGACCGTGCGAAGTTGAGCTGGACTGGTATTTGAAGGAAGGGTACTGCTTGACGGAGGCGGTGTTTTATCCGCTTTTTTTGGTTGAAACGTTACACTCCGCGAGGTCGGACTATAGGCTATCACTGGCTGGGAATCTGTCTGCTGAGGATTGAGATTCTCAATCCAGGTATTGAGGTTTGGAAGTGGCGCCGGGCTCAAATAAAACCGGATCAATTCGACCCCACGTTCCTCATCAAATCGGAACGCTTGCTGACCAGCCGGTATTTCACAACTTTGATCAGAAAATACTGGAATCGAAAGCTGAGACTGATCAGATAACAGCCGGGCCTGGCCAGTCGGCGTGATATTCAAAATTGAAACAAAACCATTCAATTTTGATTGAATTTTGAATTTAATCTGGTCTCCCGGTTGAAATGGATAGTCGCGAGAGACAGGGATAAACGTCCCGCCTTGTTTGAGTAAAACAGTGACCGGTTCTTTAAATTGAAGGTTGAATGGCTGAAGACCTCGGTTTTGTTGTGGGGCGGCCAGTACCCCCAGCGTCCCAACCAAAACGGTGATGATCAGGCACAGGTAAATAAATATTCGGCGCGACATAACAGATCAATCCTCCTGAGAATGCAAATGGGTGTAAGCTTTTTGTCAGGAAGGGCAATCTTTGTGCCAGAGATAAGTTAAATTGAGTTGATGATTTGAGTCTGATAAGATTGATTATGTCATTGACTGCATTACAGCACCTTCCTGTAGACAGCACTCTGAATCAGGAGTAAAAGCAACCACACATCCCGTTCTATCCAACAACCTGTCCCGTGTTTATTCAATCCACACTGGTTCAGCCGTCTTTCTCTTCTTGAACCCAAATCCTGTCTTTTTTGAGTGAGGAGCCCAGATCTGTGTCCGCAAAAACCAAGAACACAATGACTCCGGAACGACTGGCCAAACTCCGGGATGAACTACGATCAAACCCGCAGGCCGTAAGCGCTGTGATTGACCGTCTCAAGGCGCCGGATGTGGCTGAAGTCTTAAATGATTTCTTGCTCGATGATGCGATACTGGCCATCATGACGCTTGATCCAGACGAAATTGTGGCGGTTTTTAATGAACCCAGTTTCGAGCGACGTCCAGCTTTGATCCAGTTGCTGCATATCGAACAGGCAGCCAGGATCATCACCGGTCTTTCTTCTGATGAACGGGTGGATATTATTCAAAAGCTGGTGCCTGAGTTCCGGGCGCGGTTAATGCCCTATCTCCCGGACAAAATTCAGCGGGAAACCAATCTTTTGCTTGAGTTTGACCCGGCAACCGCTGGTGGAATTATGTCCACTGAATATGTTCGGCTGGACCCATCCCAAACCGTAGCTCAGGCTCTTGAGTTTGTTCGGTCCATTAGTAAAAACCGACTTCATGTCTACTCGGCCTATGTTTTGGATCCTCAGGACCGCTTATTGGGCGCCATTTCACTGCGTGATCTGGTTGTGTCTGACCCGGAACAACTGGTTTCCCAAATCATGCGCAAGTACCCGATCAGCGTTCATTTCAAAGAAGATCAGGAACTGGTGGCCCGAAAACTGGCCAAATACAATTTGCTGGCGGTCCCCGTCGTGGATGACTCGCAACGAATCCTGGGATTTGTGACCGTTGATGATGCTCTGGACGTGATGGTCGAAGAACAAACCGAAGACTTACAAAAACTGGGTGGCATGCAGGCGCTCGAAGATGGGTATATGAATACGCCACTCTGGCAACTTGCCCAGAAACGCGCTGGCTGGCTGGTGGTGTTGTTACTTGGTGAAATGCTGACAGCAACTGCCATGTCATACTTCGAAGGCGAAATCCAGAAGGCCGTGGTGCTGGCGCTGTTTGTTCCCCTGATCATTTCCAGCGGAGGTAACTCTGGGTCCCAGGCCGCCACGCTGATTATTCGAGCCCTGGCGCTTAACGATGCCCGGCTTGATGACTGGTGGATTGTAATGCAGCGCGAGTTAATTTCGGGGCTGTTGCTGGGTGGAATTTTAGGTGTGATTGGTTTTTTGCGAATTGCGGTATGGAGTCTTTTTTCCCCGATCTACGGTCCTCATTGGGCCCTGGTTGGCGTCACCGTGGGGATTTCACTGCTTGGCGTGGTGTTGCTGGGCACGCTCTGCGGGTCAATGCTTCCCTTCATTCTCAAGCGCATTGGGGCTGACCCGGCCACCTCATCCGCCCCGTTTGTGGCGACTATCGTGGATGTGGCGGGCCTGGTGATGAACTTCAC
>DAOQNB010000959.1:0-2796 GCA_035335845.1 Acidobacteriota bacterium
CGGCACAACGATGGTCTATGTATCGGATTCGTTTGGATAAAACCCCACCCGCTCAGGCAGGCGGTACTGACTTTTCATTCATTGACTTGCAGCCAGATTTCAAGCGTGACCAGCAGCCATAATTTCACCCCATAGCGGTGCCAGACATCACCCTGATAATCGAGCCATTGTTGAATTACCTGTGGATTCAAATAGTTACGAATTCTTGCCTTTCGACTCATGAGCAGTGCCCGCGCCCGGATGTGCCATTTCTCGCGAAACCAGTATTGAACCGGCACCATCATTCCACTTTTGGGGCGATCAAGGATGCTTTTCGGGATCAAATCAGCCACCGCCGCTTTTAACACCGCTTTTTCTTCAGCTCCGTCCAGTTTGAATTCCGGCGGGATATCAAGACTCATTTCAACCACGCGGTGATCAAAAAGTGGAGAGTGTCCGACAAGCCCGAGAGCTGTCGTGATGTTGTTGACTTTGGTGAGGATATGGTCAGCACCTTTAAACTTGATGTTGATCATCAGCAACCGGTTGAGATAGTGCGCTGAACCAAACAAATCATTGGCAAAAACAGACGGTGACTGGCTGGCAGTTTTCCAAACCTCTGGTAACAATAAGGTTGACAGGTCGGTTGAGCACTTCTGGAATGAAGCCAGATAGGCCGCAAGCTGGGCTTCAGGTTTGTGTCCGCTGGCTGGTTTGTACAGTTGATTGAGTAACATCGGCTGGTTTTTTGGGCCGCCAAAGCAGGGGTCACCGCCTTCACCATTTAAAATGACACCCACATCCTGCCGTGCTGTCTGCCCCAGGATCAGATTTGGGATTGTCAGTGGATCTCCAACCGGGTCGTCCATCATGGCCAGTGTTTGTGGCAGCAGGTGCCACATCTGATCAGATGTGATTTCAATGATGTGGTGCCGAGTCTGACAGTGTTCAGCTACGGCTGATGAAAATTCAAGCTCGTTGGGTGTCTCGGATCCAAAATGAATGGAATAGGTATGAACCGGGTCTGAATGAAGTTTTCTGGCCAGTGCCGTGATACAACTCGAATCCAACCCACCGGAAAGATATACCCCGACCGGCGATTGATCAGGCAAACAGGCTGCAACCACGGCTTCCAGCTTGTGGCGTAATCGAGCGGCATGCCAGTCAAGTGATTCTGTCAGAATTGGAAGTTCCTTTGCTTCCCAGTACTTCTGAAAACAGAAAGCCGGCAATTCAAGGATGGTTCCCGGACGGAGTTCAAGTACGTCTTTCCATAATGTCCGCTCGCCCGGCACAAAGGCACAACACAAATAGTCGCGAAGTGCGACCGGATCAATGATGCCTGAATGAAATGGGCGAAGTTCACGGAGCCGGGGTGAGAAGTGCCAGCAATCACTCGTGCCGGTGTAATAGAGCGTGCGGCCTCCTGCCGGGTCACGCACCGCCCAGGCAGTTGCGGATGCCGTTTCCCACACGACAAAGGCGAACATTCCTTCGAGCATTGGCACTGCGGCTGGCCCCATCTGTTCCCACAGGTCAACCACAATCTGTAAGTCTGAGTGTTGATGGGGATTGTAGATATCAATTTTTCGGCAGAGTTCGAGTCGGTTTCGAAGGTACACTTCACCCACCAGGGCATATTTCCCGCCCACACTGGTGACAGGTTTTGTGTTTACCGGATTGATTTGCTGGCGAGCGGTGTCAATTGAAAGGTGCCAGGTTGGAGGAAATGAAAGCGGAGGAAGTTTGGGTTCGGGTAACAATCGGGTCAGGAGGGAAGACCACATGGTTGAGGGCTGGAGGCTAAGGGCTGAAGACTCGCAAGCTCGGAGCAATCGAAGGGATGAGGGATGAAGGATGAGGGATGAAATAAAACCAACTCTTCAGCCCGCAGCCCTGAGCCCGAAGTTTTCAGCCCAAACACAACGATTAGAAAGGTGAAAGTCCGGCTGCGGCGTTGTAGGGGCGATATAGTTCGTTGAAATCCCGGATGCTGCGGTCAAGGACTTCGCGGAATGTATCAAGATCGGCGGAATTGACGGTCAGGTTCACCCCGTTGAGAAAGGCCATATAGGTATCAAGCGTTTTGATTTGCGGTGAAACCAGAACCAGATAAATTCGGCGGCGGTACTTGGGCATCATTGAACTGACGTGACGTAACACCGTGATCCCACCCTGGTTATTGGCGTCAAACTGTGGGTCGAGAATGACAATATCCACCCGAATATCACGCATGATTTCGACAGCCCGGGCGGCTGTTTCACAGATGGTGAGTTCAAAATGAGCCGTATCAAGCTGACTTTGCATTTTGCGGATGCTTTCAGCTTCAGCCATACAAATGATGGCGTGACGACGTTGCCAGCTTGCCGGGGCGGCTGATCCATCGGCGGCGCGACTGGCATTGAGTCCCATGGCCGAAGAGAGTAACGCCACTAATTGGGCGACGGCATCGTTACCTGCTGGTGCGTCGGTTGCCCCGGCTGGTCCAGGGCCGGGTCGGGCTGAGGCTGGTAGCGTTGGGTCGGCTTTCGGAGGCGGGGTAACCATCAATGTAAACCGGCAGTTTGGGCAATTGACGTTAAATGGCTGCGTTGGGAGGTTATGTTCCTCAAGACTGAACTTGGTATGGCATTGGGTGCAAGTAACTTGCATGGCTAATCCTTTAATAAAAAGGGGTCAGGGGTTCGGGGTTGGGAAAAGACAAAAAGGACTGAAGAGACATAAATTCGAAGACCTGGAACCCGGAACCCGGAACCCTGGGGTTCTAGCGTTCGATCATATCCAGAATAGAATTGGTCTTGATGGCCCGGGTGCTGC
>DAOQNB010000960.1:0-2793 GCA_035335845.1 Acidobacteriota bacterium
TCAACACCAAGATCCAGGAATTACTCACATACCGGTAATCAACCCACAGAAAGGGTAAAAACCCCAGCACAAACCGATTGGCCGTGGTTGCCTGAATTTGGAGTCCAGAATCAGGTTTATCAGCCCGCCAACTGAGAATGATCGCGATCAGATAGACCACAATTGAAAACCCATCAACTTTTCCGGTCAATGCCAGCGTAGCAAACCCGGAAGTGATCAATGTGTAGGAAACGGCTTTAAAAAAATTATCAATCGGGGTCATATGGGCGGTGCTCCAGCCAAGGGAAAGTGAAATAGTGAAATAGTAAAATAGAAAAAACCTTTTTTCTCAGGTAGTTAGTCATTGATAGATACATAGCAGAAGTCAACCAGGCTACTTCGCTACTCGCTTTTATTGTATGAGGACAATTCGGAGAATCCAACTGCAATCCCCAACTGGTGACATCTATCGTGCCAGTTGTCTTCGGAAAGACGACGCATCATCTCAAAATCAAGTACAAAGGAAATCAGATATGTCGTCAAATGAATATCATTTTATTACCCGGTGGTGTGTGGAAGGGACTGTTGAGGAAGTTTCCGATGTGATCGGAGACGTTACTGGACTGGTGCGTTGGTGGCCCTCGGTATATCTGGATGTGACTGTTTTGGAACCAGGTAATTCTGAAGGAGTTGGCAAACTGGTCGAGCTATATACCAAAGGCTGGTTGCCCTATACGCTCCGCTGGCGATTTCGAGTAACTGAATCACGCAAACCTTACGGTTTTTCATTAGAAGCTATCGGCGACTTTGTCGGACGTGGAATCTGGACTTTTACCCAAAGTGGGACACAGGTTGAGATCGAGTATGACTGGAAAATCAGGGCTGAAAAGCCATTGTTAAAATTACTTTCAGCCCTGCTGAAACCCATTTTTTCAGTCAACCACCAGTGGGCAATGGCCCGTGGCGAAGAAAGTCTCAAACTTGAACTGACTCGCCGCCGTGCCAAAACAGATGTCGAGCGGGCGCGGGTTCCAAACCCACCAGGTCCGACTTTCCCGCATTCCCTGCTGCTTCAGGGGAAAAACAGGTAACTGCTTAAGAATCTGTTAGCAGGGTTTGAATCAGTGATATTTCTTGCTGATCTTTTGAACGTTCCAGTTGTTGACGTAATGCTGGAACCGCAAATTTTAATTTTGACTTGTCACTGATTTTTCCAAGCGTAGCCAAAAGGAACAGTCTTTGGTGTTTTTGGGTGGTGTTTTTGAGTTGATCGAGAATTTTACGTTGTGAGTTTGCCTCTCCACAGGTTGCCAGGCCAGCCAGGGCTGTCACGTGGATTTCCCAATCTGGATTCGTCTCTAATTGTTTCAATAACACAAAATTTCTTGATTTCTCAGTTTCCGCACAATTGGCAAGGTTTTGAATCGCTTCCAGGCTCAACGATTGATTGTGAGATTGCGCAAAGAGCCGGTACAGGTCCTGAAGATGTTCTGGCCCTATCGGTTTGAGTTGCTTTAGCAAAGGGTAAAAATCAATGGCTGGCGCTGGTAGTCTGCCCGGAACAGGTTCTTTTTTGAGAAGAAGTGATTTTAACTTGAGCCAATCCACTTCAATACTGAGATCTGTCAACTGTCGGGAATACCGGCCACTTCCACCCTGGACAAAGTAAAGAGAATCAGGGTTCGAAGCCAGCGTGCGGAGGCATAATTCCTTAATTCGGGGAATGGCTTCAATCGCCTTGAGCGTCCCTAGCGCTGAGCAAATAGCAGCACGTGTTTCCCGATCCTCAAAATCCAGTGCCTCGATCAAAAAAGGAATGGCTGTCTGATCGTTGAATGTCTGACAGGCCTGGGCCGCTGTGATGATAGATTTTTTATCTGAATGTGCTTTGAGCATCGCGCGGAATTCAGAGAGATCTTCTGGAGTGAATTTGCTCGAGGCAGAGCCTGGTGCCGCCAGAGGTTGAGACTTACCTTGCAACTGGTCCTGAGACAGTGGTTTATCAGCGATCAACCGGGTCACTTGAAGTTGCGGCATCGGTTGATCACTGGCAAAAACGACCAGTCCACGTGTGCCACAGAGGAATGTTCGTTGGCCGATAACCAGTTTTTTGATGATTTGTCCTCCAAGATAAGGCATAGGAGGGAGAACGGACGGCGTATTGAGGCGAAGAATGGTTTGGAGTTCAGTTTCTGTCGCCGGGCGGGGAACCGAAATCGGGCGAAAAATTTTGGTGTCTGGATAAAAGTAAGTTGGGTCTGCCACAAACCACACCCCGTTTTTGAGGACGGGTTCAAATTCGATTCGAAGTCCTTGTTCATCAACCACAAGCGATGAGATTGGATGCTCGGGAAGTCCGTCAGAAACGTCAAATGGTGTTGAGATCGCGGTTTCTGGATCATATTCCATGAGACTGGAAAACTGGTATGTGGGAGAAACGAAATACCAGCTTTTCCCATATTTTATTCCATTTGTAATAAACTCAGAGTCATTTCGAAAGCAAACTCTCAGGGTATCTGTCTTTTGAAGAAATCTATTCAATCGAAAAACATCAGAACCTGTGCAGATCCAGATAGTTCCATTGGCCGGGTCAGTCAGAACCGAATACACCTGGTTGCTCTGTATGGTGTCAATAAGCTTGCCGCCATGTAGTGGAAGATCCTTGCCATGGGTGGCAGCCGTGTAGAGGCTACTTCCTGTCAATTTGACTTTTGGGGCGGGCCCGGTTGCAGAACCTCTCAACTGATGCGACCACTCCAACGCTGGCTCCAAAACATTCGGACACTTCACCGTTTGCCCCAGGATCGAGAGCCA
>DAOQNB010000961.1:0-2790 GCA_035335845.1 Acidobacteriota bacterium
CCGGAATTGACCGATACCGGATCGGCAAATTCCGAAGAGTTCCCCTGGTCATCTGTAAAAAGAGCGGTCACGGCAAACGTCCCGGATGGCGCGCTGATGGTCACAGTAAAAGTGGAAGCGGCATTGGCCAGGGTCAAAAACTTTTGATCAGTGGTGGCTGGTGGATTGGTGCTGGTTAATGAGTTGCTATAGAACTCCAGGGTGCCTCTGGCATTTGGAACATCCAGTGTGCCCGTGATGGTCAGGTTTGTCCCGGTGGCAGTCACACTGGTAATCACCGGTTTATTGACCAGACTATTGGGACCAGTGTCCACATCAGCCGTATCATTCACCGTGGCCCCGGTATTTCCAAGATCAATCCCCAGGCCCGTATTTCCAAAGATGCTATTTTGAGAAATAGTATTGCGTTGGGTGTTTGTATCAGCATTATCGGTTCCAATTTTGATGCCACTCCCCGTGTTAAACGCAATCGTATTGCTCGTGCTACCAGCTACGCCGCCGATAAAGGTCCGGGTTACACCACTGACCACTCGCACCCCATCACCAGCATTCCCCAAACTGGCACGTGACTGATTGGTCCCAATCAGATTTGCCTGAATGGCATTTGACGTGGTGCCAGTTCCAGTCACGAAAATGCCATGATTCCCATTTTTCCCAATCACGTTTCCCGAACTGGCGCCACCGCTCGCAGCGCCAATCTGATTGGTCGAAGCACCATTTTGCAGCACAACACCGCTCCCACTGTTGCTGATGCCAGCAGTTGCCAGCCGATTTAACCCAATGATGTTGTTGGTAATCAGATTGGACCGGGTCGCGGTACCATCTAACACCACACCGGATCCTGAATTTCCTGAAATAATGTTCCGGGCACTCGCAGACGCCCCGCCAATGGCAGTGTTGGTCGCACCGGCATTGATCAAAATCCCGGTATTGTTTCCCCGGACAGCGGCGGCTGAAGCATCGGCATTCGTTCCAAGGTAACACCCTTCAACCCGGTTTCCAGTGGCGCTGACACCTGAAATCTGAATCGCGACACCATTCGCGCCAAAGATTCCAATTCCCCGAATGATATTTTGTCCAGTTGTCAGATTAAATCCGATAGCGACGCCAGCAGTCGTTGCATCAATAAAAATATCCGGTCCATTTGGATTGGGATCAATTTTGGAATTACTCGCCTGAGTGGTGCCATCAATAACTGTTCCGCGTGGAATCTGCGGCAAGGCCGTCGCCAGTTTGATCACAAACGGCCCGCTTGATGGACCTGGAATGTTAAAGGCAATGGTATTGGCCCCGCCGGCGGCGGTGGCTCCCAGGATGGCTTCCCGCAGCGAACCAGGCCCGGCATCATCAGTGGTAGTCACCAAAAGAGCCGCCTTCTGTTGTGAAACAAAGATTTTGAGCGAGGTGGATCCGTCAAGTACCAGATCAGTCAATGTATCGCCATCAAGCTCACCCACTGCCCACGTTTCAACGGGTTCTGATAGTTTGAGGAGTTGCAGATGATTGAACATGTCAGTTGCATCACTCCAAATCACCCCCAACTGACCAGTTGCCGTCTCAAACACCAGCTCGGGAAGACCATCCAGGTCAAGGTGGCCCCATTCCATTCGGGTAATCCCAGTCACCACTGGAAACTGCCTGGAGAAGGTAAATTCG
Source organism: Acidobacteriota bacterium (assembly GCA_035335845.1). GTDB lineage: Bacteria > Acidobacteriota > Blastocatellia > Chloracidobacteriales > Chloracidobacteriaceae > JACQXX01. Next base: position 1,657 of record DAOQNB010000961.1, read on the forward strand.
CCAGCTTCATCACCCAGCCAGAGCGTCAACTGGCCGTCATCAGTTGCAGCCAGGACGTCAGAATGCCCATCCAAATTTACATCGCCGGTGGTGACAACCGCCCGCTGTGCCGACAATGAAAGGTCACGCCCCGGTCGGAGTTCACCATCTTGCCAGTTCCAGAAATGGATCACCTGGCTCAACTCGTCAAAGGCCAGCAACCGTCCGCGGTGCAGGTCAACCTCAATCACCCCATCAAACGGCAAGCTGAGATACTGAGAGACGGCATATCCTTCCAAACTCCCCAGGCAAACCATCACCTGATGGTCAGCCGCAACCACAATGTCGTCATAGCCGTCGTGGTTCACATCACTCACCGTCAGTGAACGACCACCAGCCAGCGTTGAAAAAGTAGCCACCGATGACACGTCGGGTTGCAACCTGGATTCAGATGAGGTCCAGGAAATCTGAAAAGCTTCGAGTTGACCAGTGGTGTGTAACACCAGCACCACAGGTTGACCAGTCTCGTTGGCATCACTGACAGCCAGAAGTGACGCCGTGTGACCAGGATCAAGCAGGGTGGCATCACCAAACGTTGCATCTCCACCTCCAGGACGAATTGACAGACGTCCATTGACCAGTTGGATGACATCAGCCTGACCATCTCCGGTAAGGTCTCTGACCAGTGTCGAAGTGGAAGCTCTGACGGTTGGCGACAAAGAGGATTTTGATAAATCAGTTTTGAAAACCAGAGACTGGTGATATGGCAAACTGGAACTCGCCTCAACAGGTGTGGGCGTCACGACTGAGAAAGGCGTGGCAGTATGACTTGAAACCGCCGGGTTGAGGAACCAGGCAGTAAGCATGATTCCGAAGAAACATAAAACAATTCGGAGACGAATATCCATAACACAAATTTTCCTTATAAAAACAAATGAAAATAAGAAATCTTGCTGAGTAACCTCTGGCTACGGCTGAATGTAATACCAGTTTGCAGTCAGTAGTCAGTCATTAGCAGTCCATCAAGTCTATTTTACTCAATCGTTTGACTGTATCCTATGGATTGCAAATTGGTATAATGAAATAAGCCGGCTCTGAAAAAGGTAAAAACCTGTCAGAACGTTGAAGGCCATTACGGTTGAGGTTTTTCCTTAG
>DAOQNB010000962.1:0-2788 GCA_035335845.1 Acidobacteriota bacterium
AATTCTTCATTCTCAATTCTTCATTCTCAATTCTTCATTCTTCATTCTTCATTCTTCATTCTTCATTCAAAGAAAGGGTTTCTCTGTGATTTCCCGTTTCAACCAGCGTGCGCTTCGTTTTCTCAGCAGCTTCTTGCTGGGGCTTGTGCTCTTTCCCGGCTGGCCAATTGTGGCAGCTCATCAGCCAACAACCGGACTAAGTCAAAATACACCTTCCGCCGCCAGTGCAGACCTGATAGCTCAACTGGCAGCAATTGAGAAAAAGATAGATGACCAGCGCAAGGAACTTGGAATTCCAGGCGTGGCTCTGGCAATTGTGAAAGATGATAAAATCATTTATCTGAAGGGATTGGGGCTTCGAGACATCAAAAAGAAACTCCCCGTAACGCCTGAGACATTATTTGCTATCGGCTCATCAACCAAAGCCTTTACCGCCATGGTCACGGCCATGAGCATTGACGATGGCAAGATGGCCTGGGAGGACTCCCCAAAGAAATTTATCCCCTATTTCAAACTTCAGGACCCGGAAGCTGATGCCAAAATTACGATTCGCGACCTGCTCTGCCACAATTCGGGACTGAGCCGGACGGACCTGCTCTGGTACACCGGAGTTTTAAACTCCCAGGAAGTCATCCAGGCTGTCAGTGCGGCTAAACCGCGGGCTAAATTCCGCGAAAAATTCCAGTACCAGAATGTTATGTTTCTTGCGGCAGGTGAATGTGTGGCAGCCGCACAGCACATGTCCTATGACGCTGTTCTGAAAGAGCGAATTTTCAAACCATTAGGGATGAAGGCCACAACCCTCTCCGTTCCGGAGATGAAAAAAGCTCGTGATCGTTCGCTTGGGTATATTTATGTCCCGTCAGTCAAAGAAACCAAAGAATTACCAACTCGTGACTTAAAAATCATTGCTCCGGCAGGTGCGATTAACTCAAATGCCCGTGATATGGCACAGTGGGTCCGCTTGATGCTCAACGGCGGCGAATGGAATGGAAAACGGCTGGTTTCAGAAGCCAGCTTTGCCGAACTGGTCAAACTTCAAACTAAAATTCAAGGTCCAGTCAATTATGGGCTCGGCTGGTTTTTGCGTGACTGGCATGGGCACAAAGTGGTCGAACACGGCGGCAATATTGATGGCTTTAATGCTCAGGTTGCCTTGATGCCGGACCAGAAACTTGGTTTTGTCCTGCTGACCAATGTTTCAGCTTCACCATTGGGTGCAACTGCAATGGAATCTGTCTGGTCAAATCTGGTTGAAGGCGGTACCCAGGCAACACCAGCAACGGCTTCAAGCGAACCAACCGGCGATCTGAAACAGGAAGTCGGCAGCTATGAACTCCCTGGTGGTGCCGAACTCGACGTGGCCTTTAAAGATGGCAAACTCGTGTTGACCGTTCCGGGACAGCCACCCTATCCACTCAGCAACCTCAGTGGACGGCGTTACAAACTCGAATCACCCGCCCCAGATGGTTTTTTTGCGACGTTTCGTGCTGTCAAAGATAAGCCTGGCGAATCTGAAATCTATCTCGAACAACCCCAAGGGAACTTTGCTTTTCCGAAACGCAAAGCCAGTGGTGCGAGTGAGGAAATCAGTACCTTAACCCTGGCGGATACAGTTGGAAGCTACAATCACAAAGAATCAGGGCTCACGATTGACGTTGCGGCGGTGGACAACAAAGTGATGTTGACCATTCCTGGCCAGTCGCCCTACGCATTAAAAGCCACTCCGACCAAAGACTCATTTGGGTTCAAAGGTTTACCAGATGCATTTAACCTGACCTTCCGACGTGGTGCGGATGGGAAAATTATTGGGGCGTTGCTCAAACAACCACAAGGTGATCTGGAACTGGTTCGAATGAGCGGAGGAACAACCATTCCAACCCTGACAGTGGATGAACTCATGGCCAAAGTCATTGATGCCATTGGCGGAGAAGCCACGCTCACCCAGCACAAAACCATGGTGACTCAGGGAACCATCAATCTTGAGTCTCAAGGATTTACTGGCAAACTGATCACCAAACACAAATGGCCAAATTTGTGGGCAGAATCAACCACCTTCCACGCCATTGGCAAAACCATTGGTGCCACCGAGGAATATTTTGATGGCACCGCTGGCGCTGGCCTTTCCAGCTTTGCCGAACCGGATACCTATGTCGGGAAGAAACTGATTTCCGTTCGCCTGGCGGCTGAACTTTTTCCCGAATTGAAATGGAAAACACTCTATAAAACTGTCACGCTCAAAGGGATCGGGAAAGTGAATGATGAAGATGTGTATATCGTAGTGAAGACCCCGGAAGGCAGTGACCCGATTACTGAATACATCTCGGCCAAAACGTTCCTGATCTTACGTCAGGATGTATTACAGACCAGTGACAGCTCAGAGCGGATTGCAATTCCGGCCACAATTCTGTTTGAGGATTATCGAACCGTAAACGGAATGAAAGTTCCATTCAAAACCACCCAGCGTTCAAGCGAAGGTGGTGATGTCGTCTTCACTCTCGACAGGGTCTCATTTGACGAAGAAATTCCTGACAGCCTCTTCCAAACCTACAAAAAGAAGAAAAAAGCGACTGGATGGCCCGAAAAAACATCTCGCTAATTGCCTCCAACCCCATCTTTTGATATGAATTACCCGGCGGTTTCGATTGTAGCCACACCTCAACCGACAATCGCCGGTTCTGCCTCTGTTCTTCCGACTTCACAACACTTCAGAAGCTCTGTTGCCCCACGCTTCACTCAAGTAGAACTCTCAATTTTATCCTTTTTGGGTCTTCTTTTCAGATTGAGA
>DAOQNB010000963.1:0-2780 GCA_035335845.1 Acidobacteriota bacterium
GATCCTCGGTAACCTGCATCAGAATCACGGCGGCGAGATCGCCGCTTTCGGTGGCTTCAAACGGCAACCGACCAGTCAACATTTGAAAAAGCGTGATTCCCAGACTGTAGACATCCGCCTTGCCGTCATAGGGGCGATTGCGGAGACGTTCCGGTGCCATGTAGGCGGGTGTGCCAATCAATCCAGCGGTTGGGGTGCCCTGACGGCCAGAGGTGGTGGTGTGGTCAATTAACTTGGCAATTCCAAAATCTACAACTTTGACAATTTCACCGCGCTTGGTCTGATGGAGGAAGATATTGTCAGGCTTAATGTCACGGTGAATCACCCCCTCGGCGTGGGCTTCGGCGAGCACATCACAGACTGGAATCAGAATCTCAGCCGCCCGTAACGGAGTGAGCGGGCCTTTTGCATTTAACTCCTGAACCAGCGAATGCCCTTCAAGCAATTCCATCACCAGATAGGCAAAACCAGAAGACGACATCCCAAAATCGTAGACGGTCACGGCGTTCGGATGTTTGATGCGACAGGTTGAGGCGCCCTCCTGTCGAAACCGGGCCAGGTCTTCCGGGGAAGGGGAGGTAATCGAAGTTTGCAGGATTTTGACCGCCACCGCCTGACTGAGTCCGAGATGGGTGGCCCGATATACAGTTCCAAACCCGCCCGCGCCGATTTTCGATTCCAGCCGATACTTCTCGTCCAGAACCGTTCCCAGCAAGCCGTTATTGATTGAAGATACAGCAGAATCCATAGCGTTCTTACCGATTATTGTCTGAAGTCCTGCGCGTGGCAGAGGCACTGCAGGTTCATAAGTCGTTGGGTTGAACCGTAAGGGGACAAACTGAAGCTTTCGGACTGAAAACTTTGGGAATAATTTGAGTTCGATGTGAGCCAATCAAATGACGTAGCCGAACGGCTATTTGTTTTTCTTGTTTTTGTCGTCTTTCTTTTTCTTGTCGTCGTCTTTACCTGCAATTTTTTCCAGACCTTTCTTGATACCGCCGCCGACTTTACCCCAAAACCCCTTCTTTTCCTCTTTTTGGACAACGGGTTCCGGTTTGGAACTGGTGGCTGGTGGTTTGGGTGGCGGTGTGGTGGTGGGCTCGGATTTGACCTCGGTTGTTTCTGGTGTGGTATCAGGATTGGAATTGACTGGAGGCGCCGGTTTGGTTGATCCAGAGCTGCCTGATGAACTCGCTCCACTGCCCGGTTCCGTCGGGGATGTCCCAGCTTCCGGTAATGGTGGGATCGTGGTGGTTGGTGTTGCCGGTTCAACTGGTTGCGTGGTGACTGGTGGTTTAACCGATGGGCTGCCATTGGTCGAGGACCCTGGACTGAGCAACGACATGGTTCCTAAAGCCGCGCCTCCCACACCAATCACGAGAACCGCGCCAATGATAGCTGGCCGCCACCGGTTTGGCTGGGCGGTGGTGGTGGGCCCCGCCGTCTCTGTGCTCAGGAGACTGGTTGATGAACTCAAGGGGGTGGTTTCGTCAATGGCTTTGGTGGATGGTGTGGTCAGAACCTGAGTCGCGACGGCGGCTTTGGCTTTTCGTTCCTGGGCTGGAGGAATGTCTTTGATTGGTACCTGCTCAGTTGATTGAATGGTGACATAGGCGGCTGCATCGGGATGGTCCTCAGCCACGACGGGAGATGCCGGCGGCAGTGTCTCCAGGTGTTCTGAGGGCGGCTGGCTGCTGGATGAAAAACTGGGGCCGGTGACGGTGAGGGCGGCTGCCCCATTGCCCTGAACCGTCAAAAAAGATTCCGGTGGCGCCAGCGAGCTTGAGGCCGGGCGGGCTGCTACCGGGGTGTCATCACTTTCGATAGCCCGAGTCGCATGCGTTCGGGTCCGTGCAAAGGCCTGTTCGATTTGCTCAAAGAACTTTCGAACTGAGGCTGGTCGGGCATCTTTTTCTTTTTCGAGCGCATGCATAATCGCATCGCTGATATCAACTGGAATGTGTGGGTTGACCTGAACTGGTGGCTCTGGTTTTTTGGTCAGGTGGGCACTTAAAACGCTCACCACCCGGCCTCGAAAGGGTGGTTGTCCGGTCAGCATTTCATAGAAAATCACGCCCAGGCTATAGATATCGGCCCGGTGGTCAAGTTCGCCACCATCGCAATGTTCCGGCGACATATAGGCCGGGGTGCCCAGAATTTCCCCGGTTCCAGTCAGATTGGCAATTGAATCTGAAGATTCAATGAGTTTTGCCAGTCCGAAATCGAGGATTTTCACCAGGACATCGCCTTGCTCATTATCTTTGAGCATGATGTTTTCCGGCTTCAGGTCGCGGTGGATGATGTTTTTGGTATGGGCGGCGTCAACACCCGCGCAAATCTGCTGAATGAGTTGAAATGTGGTTGAAAGCGGGAGTGCCCCTTGAGTCTTTAATAAGTCACGCAATGACTGGCCCTGAACATATTCCATGACCAGATAGGCGTTGCCATCACCCAGAATTCCAAAATCATAGACCGTAATGATGTTTGGGTGTTCGATCCGGGCAGCCGTGCGGGCTTCGCGCAGGAACCGATCACCGAGATTCTGTGTCCCCAGCAAATCAGCGCGCAGTACTTTCACAGCCACAACACGATCCAGCAAGAGGTGACGCGCCCGATAAACAGCCCCCATGCCGCCACGCCCAAGGACCGATTCAACCTGAACCTTGCCATCAATAACCTGGCCCACCAATCCTTCCAGTGCCGAGGTCATTGAGACTGGTACCAGGGCCGGACCCACACCAGCCACAGTCATGGCCGCATCTGGTGAGACGAGCTTGAGT
>DAOQNB010000964.1:0-2774 GCA_035335845.1 Acidobacteriota bacterium
ACCGGCCATCCGTCAGGATGGCGTCGTGGCGACACGACTCAAGCTCGGCCCTTCATGGCCGAGTCTGTTGACCGGCAGGGATCTCCAACGGAAATGAACGGTCAACGTTTGAATGGTTCCAACGTGAATTCACAAAAGATGAAGTTTGATAAATTACTTTATAGTTCAAAGTTCTTTTTCAAGTCAACTCTTATTGTGCGTACCCATTCAGCTTTTCACCACAAATCAAGAGGAAATACCCTTTCGGGCTTCAGGGCGGCGAAGCCCAACGTCTTCAACCCCAGGCCCTGAGCCCGATGTCTTCCGCCCTAAGCCCTGAGCCCGATGTCTTCCGCCCAAATTAAAGTGCTCCTTCATGCTTGAGGAGCCACTCTTTGCGGTCGAGTCCTCCGGCATATCCAGTCAGTTTGGAATTTGATCCAATCACCCGATGGCAAGGCAGGACCAATGCCACCGGATTTTGTGAATTGGCCATTCCGACCGCACGGCTGGCGGTTGGTCGCCCAATTTTTTGGGCGACTTCGCCATAGGACATCACTTTTCCAGCCGGAATCGTCCGCAATGTCGCCCAGACTTGCCGCTGAAAGTCTGTTCCACCAGTATTGACCGGAATCTGTTCCAGACTCGTCACATCGCCTTCGAGATAAGCCCGAATCAGATCGGAAAACCCATTGATGTTGGGTTGACGAATGAGGGTGAATTTTCCAAAGCGCTTTTCAAGCAGTTGCTGTGTTCGCTCTTTACAGCTTTCGAAATCAAGCGCACAGAGTGAAGTTCCATCAGAGATAATCACAATTGTTCCAATCGGAGACGCAATTTCATCAAAATACAGTTCAGTCATGGCTGAGAAATCCTTTTTGAATGAAGAATGAAGAATGAAGAATGAAGAATTGAGAATGAAGAATTGAGAATTGAGAATTGAGAATGAAGAATGAACTTGGTACCCGGCACCTGGTATTTTGGAACCATACTTTCATAGCACGAAGAACAAGTCACCAAGCACGAAAAACCAAACACCAGGCATCAAGCCCAACGAATTTTCTTCATTCTTTATTCTTCATTCTTCATTCTTTATTCTCCTGGGTTCCACAGGTACATCGTGGCGTAGGCCCGCCAGGGGCGCCAGATTTCAGCGCGTTCAGTTACTTTTTTGGGATCAAAGTCAGGGTCGAGTTGTTCCAGGGCGTGCTTGATTCCCAAATCACTGGCTGGAAAAGCGTCTGGTTCGCCAAGTGCCCGCATCGCGATATAGTTGGCTGTCCAGGGGCCGATACCTGGAAGCTGACAGAGTTGTTCGACGGCATCTTCAAGCGTTTGAAAGCTTTGAAAGAATGCTGGCTGATCCGCGACTTTTTGAGCCAGCGCCGAAATTGCGGCTGCTCTGGCCTGTGGGAGTCCAATGTGGGTCAGGTCAGCACTGGCGAGAACTTCCGGTCGTGGAAATGTGGCCAACAAGGGGCCGGAAAGTTCGGCCAGGGTTTCGGACAGTGGCGTTCCAAACCGTTCGACAAGCCTTCCAGCCAGCGTCGTTGCCGCCTGAACACTGACTTGCTGGCCCAAAATGGCCCGCACCGCCAGTTCAAATTCATCCCAGGCACCTGGCACCCGAAGTCCTGGCTGGCTTTCGACCAGTGGGCGCAACACCGGGTCAGTTTGAAGATGGGTCGTGATTTCGAGAATGTTGGCATTTAGATCAAAGAGTCGCCGCAAACGTTCAACAATATTCGCCAGCAGCTTAACTTCAGGAAAATAAATAGTTGCCAGCAAATATCTTTGACCAGCCACTGGCTTGACTTGAACCAGTCCTTGCTGACCCGCCAGCTCAATCGTCCGACTGTAGCCAGCTTCCGAAATGCTTTCGATACCAGCCGTTGTCCGCGCCGACAAAAACCGCACCAGTGCCGGCCAATCATACGGCTGAGCAAACGGAAGCTTAATTGTAATGCCCGTCCCAGGTGAAAATTCATGGTCCTGCTTATCCCGTCGAAGATCCCGTGGTGAACGCTGATAGGTCTGGAGCATCGCGTCATTAAACCGGCGAATGCTGCCAAACCCAGCCGCAAACGCAATTTCAGTAATCGGCAGTTTCGTTTCATCCAGCAACTGTTTCGCAAAATGAATCCGCCGTGTCTGGGCGACTGTGAGTGGGGAGGCACCCAGGTAGCGTGAAAACAGTCGCCGCAGGTGGCGGTCTTCAACCCCAAGCTTGTCAGCCAGATGCGTGACGCTGCTTTCATCAAGCGCTCCGTCGGCAATCAACCGGAGTGCCCGGTTGACGGTGGCTGAAATACCTGGCTGAAGGGCCATTCCAGGAGCGACTTCTGGGCGGCAGCGCAGACAAGGCCGGAAACCGGCTTCCTGGGCCGCCGCCGCGCTTGTGTAAAAAGTGCAGTTTTGTTTCTGAGGCGTTATCGCCGGACAGATCGGGCGACAATAAATTCCGGTGGTTTTGACTGCCGTGAAAAACTTTCCATCAAACCGCGCATCGCGCGACTTCAAGGCGGTGTAGCAAATTTCTGGATCAAGGTTCATATTCATCTTGTGTGTAGCCAATCGTGAGGACCAGGTAGTACAGTGGCAACCTTCTGATTGCCGGCTCTTGTTTCGATGTCAGAGTTATACTCGATTTCTTCTCAGGAAACTGGCCATTTTCGGACCTGTAACCTGTGGAGTGCGGCGGCTTGACGCCGCTTTCTGTGTGGAGTGCGGCGGCTTGACGCCGCTTTCTGTGTGGAGTGCGGTGGCTTGACACCGCTTTCTGTGTGGAGTGCGGT
>DAOQNB010000965.1:0-2774 GCA_035335845.1 Acidobacteriota bacterium
ATCCACCATGACCCGGTGCCGATTGGAAATCTAATGCCCCAGATCCCGGCTGATGTTCAAACCATTGTCATGAAGTGTTTGGAAAAAGAGCCGCAACGCCGTTATGACTCGGCTCTGGACCTGGCTGGAGATTTGCAGCGCTACCTGGACGGCGAGCCGATTACAGCCCGCTATTCGACCATTTTCTATCGGATTAAAAAACGGCTGTTGAAAAATAAGCTGGCGTTTGGCATTGCGGTAACTTCGCTCTTGCTGATGGCTGGAATGGCTGGGCTGGCGATCCGAAATGAAATGCGAACGCGTCAACAGGCGCAACTGGCTCAAATGTTTATCTCTGAAGCTGAACAGATTGAGACGAATCTTCGGCTGGCGTATATGTCGCCCGCTCACGATGTGCGAGCAGAACAGCAGGCGGTTCGTCAACACCTGAAAAACCTTGAGGACCGCATCCAGGAAGCCGGAAGCCTGGCTCAAGGTGTTGGGAATTATGCTCTGGGCCGGGCGTATCTGGCACTCACCGATTATGATCAGGCAAGTACCCACCTGAAGATGGCCGAACATGCCGGGATGAGCAGCCCTGAACTGGATTATGCGCTTGGTCGCACACTCGGTGAATTTTTTCGACGTGAACTGGCTCGACAGGTCCCGGCAGAATCCGAGGGTGAGCGGAAGCAGCGATTGAAAAGACTTGAGGAAACCTTTGCGATTCCAGCTTTAAAACACCTGGAAGCCTATGCCAATTCCGGCGGTTGGATGCGTGCCGAAGAAGCCGCCTATGTTCAGGGGTTGATTGCCTTTTATCGGCGTGACTACCCCCAGGCGCTGACGAAAGCGCAGGATGCACTGGCCCAAAGACCATGGTTTGCCGAAGCTGTTCTTTTGATTGGCGATATTCATCGAACCCAGGGAACTGAGTTTCTGGCGATTGGGCAATATGAAAAATCGCTTGAACCTCTCAAACTTGCTCAAGCCGCTTATTCCCAGGCAGGTGAAATCAGCCGGAGCCATCCACAGGTGTTTGAGTCTCAGGCGGAATGCACCATTTCAATTTTTGAAGCGGCAATTTTTCAACTCACCCTGAAGCCCATTTCCGAGCAAGAAGGCCGTCGTTTGTATGACCAGTCTCTTTCCGCGTGTAACCAGGCGCTCACGGTTCAACCAGATAATGCGCACGTCTGGTTGACACTGGCCCGGGCCAAATGGCGGATGGCGGATGTCATGGCACTTTTCCAACGACTCCAGGAGTCTGAGCAACTGGTTGATGAAGCACTTGAATCAGCAGCACGAGCCCAACAAATCAATCCGCAACTCGCGGATGCAAATGCCGTGTTGGGGAGGATCTGGTTTGTCAAAGGGCTGAATGCAAATGACAGGAGGCAAGATGTCTCACCCATTGTTGCTAACTCAGCGCATTACCTGGAACAGGCGATTGCACAGGATCCAGGAAACGCCCAGTTTTACTACTACCTGGGGCTAACCTATTTTTTAATGAATTTAGCTGAGAAACGGGAAGGAAAAGATTACACCCAGGCCAACCAGAAACAAATTCAGATGTTTGAAGCCTCCATTTATTACAATCCAGGTTCAATAAAAGCGATGACACTGTTAGTGAAGGCCTATTCAGATCGAGCCTGGTTGGAATGGCAACGGGGAAATTCACCCCTTTTCTTTTTTCAGCAGTCATTTAAGTATGCCCAACAGGCCAGGCAAATGAGTGAACCCGACCATCGGCCAGTTGAAGCCCTGGGGTTAGCCAAACTTGAGCTGGCCAGCTTTGAAATCGCTCAAGGAAAGGATGCAACAGTCATTATTGATGAAGTCGCCGCCCTGGGTGAAAAACTGCTGAGTACCTCACCTGAGAGCCAGGCCGGGTTAAGCCTGGCGGCATTGGCTGAGCTGGCGCGTAAATGCAACCAGTTTGAAGTCCAAGCTATCCCTCAACCAGACGTTCAACCCATCAGGGTATTGTTGAAACAGTTCAATCAGGCTCAGCTCCGAGCCGCCTTAACAGTTCAGGATTATCAAACCTGGGCACGAGTTGAGGAATTAGCGGTTCGCATTGCCGTTCGGAGCGGCAATTCTCCGCAGCCGGCGCTTTTGCGGGCACGAAATTACCTGACCCTGGCTCTGAAATTAGACCCGGCAGATCCAACCACCAATTTGTTCATGGTGAAAACTTACAATCTGGAAATTCGCCATCTACTGGCACAGGGAAAACCAATTCACTCAGCTCTGATTGCTTCAACCCGCTTTAGCGAGGCATTGGCCAAAACACCGTATCTTGTAGGTGAGAAAAAAGCGGAACTGGCCCTCTGGTACCTCTACCAGGCGCTGGATGAATCTGGCGAGACCCGTCCGCAGAAAATAGCTATTGCCCGAGACCGGCTGCGGGAGATTGTCTCCGGCAATCAATGGCTGGCCAAGTCATATCAACGCTTCCTCAGTTTTGATCATTATCCAGGTGGTTGATTGAGCCCAAACCAAAGGACAAAAAGGACAGAAAAGACAGAAAGGACAGGGTGGAAGTAGGTTTGGCAGGAGTGATGGGGAGATTTTAGTAAATTCTCATTCCTCTCAAAATGCACCGAGATTCCCTTGTGCAGGTTGGATCCCGAACTGGTCGGCACTGAACCTTGAGCAAGGTGGTGCTATTTGGAGCAAAATTTAGGTCATTCTCAATTCTTCATTCTTCATTCCTGACTACCACTGAAAAGCTTCGATCCGGCCCAGGGCGGCAGCAAGGTTGATGCGGGCGGCAGTGTACTGATAGAGCG
>DAOQNB010000966.1:0-2772 GCA_035335845.1 Acidobacteriota bacterium
GGTCAGGGGGCAGGATTTAAAAGACATAAAGGACAAAAGGGACAAAAAGGACCAAAATTCGAAGACCCCCGAACCCTGAACCCTGAACCCCAAACCCCAAACCCCAAACCCTGAACCCTGAACCCTGGTTTTACAACCCTGAACCCCGAACCCTGGTTTTACAACCCTGAACCCTGGTTTTACAACCCCGAACCCAATCTTATGGCTATCCTTATTGCAGAAGACAATCCGGCGCAGCGTCATTACCTGCGCGAACTGCTCGAACGTGAATTCCCAACCCATGCTCCGATTCTCGAAGCTGAAGATGGGGAACAAACCGTTGAGTTCGCACTCAAACAGCGTCCATCGCTCGCGATTCTGGACATCCAGATGCCGAAATTATCGGGCGTCAAAGCGGCACGAACCATCTGGCGGTCATTTCCGCAGGCACGAATTATCTTCTGGACGCAGTTTCCACACGAAATCTATATCAACGAGATTCGCAAAATGATCAAGGCGCTTGAACCGCCGCCGCCTTACGGGTTTATCCACAAAAATAACCCGGAGTCGCGATTTTTGCGCTTTATTGCGGCTGTGCTCGAAGACGGCGCCGATATGATTGACCCGGCGTTTAAAGATTCGTTCAAGCGTCCACTGCTGACTGAATTTGAAGCCGAAGCCCTGTACTATCTGGCGTTGGGTCTTTCAAACTGGGCGATTGCTCGCAAATGCAGCCTTTCCCAACGCGGTGTTGAAAGCCGGCTGGCGACGCTCTATGAAAAGCTGTTTCCAGCCAGTGCGGAAGGGACTGATTACGAAGCCTTTGAAAAGCTGGCCTATAACCTGCGAACCAGAGCATTTTTTGAGGCGCTTCGGCGGGGTTTGATCAATAGCGATGAACTTGAAAAAGCCTCGGTTGATCTGGATGTCTGGCTGGAACGCGACCGCAAGCGTTTTCTAGAGGAACAAAAGAAAGGCCAGCGATAACGCCCATTGCCCAATTCCGACACACGGGAAGGGAAGCGGTTTATTTTGCACCGGTTGGGGCAAAATTCGCGATTGAACAAAAGAATTCAGCTTTTAGGAAATCAGCAGGTTCGTACAAAAAGTTGCATCTGAGATGCAACTTTTTTGTTTTCAACAAATACCAGATGTTTCCAGTGTATGGGGTAGTTTCGGCGTAGCGTTTGCATGGGAAAAAGATGGGTTCGCCTCAAGTGGTTTTCCCTCAGTCCTGAGTGAGCTGCTTTTTCTTCATCCGGACCTTTTCATATCCACAGCTTCAGAAATCATCTTCAAAAAGAAGGAAACAATTCCATGAAAAATCTCTGGCAAACGATTCGCGGTAAGGTTTATCTCTCCTTGATGGTCGCTCTGGCAGTGTTCGGCAGTGGTTGGGCTGAAGTGGCACAAGTTCATGCTCAACAAGGTGATCCACCACCTTTGATAAAAAAAGGTTCAGTTGAATTCACTGGCAGTTTGCGGACACGGTATGAAAACTGGGGCTGGTTTGATGTTCCGGGTCGTGATAGTCAGCAGGATTTTGTCGGGACGCTCTTTCGATTTGCCCTCAAGGGAAAACATTCCCTCAATGATACCCATTCTATTGAGTGGGCAGCCGAGGCGGCGTTTCCGTCATTGATTGGCTTGCCACGCAATGCGGTGGCGCCAGCTCCGCAAGGCGCCCTTGGTCTGGGTGGAACGTATGCTGCCGGGAGTGGTGACGAACGGGCCAGTATTTTCCTCAAGCAGGCATATTTACGGTGGGGTATCAAAGGCCAGAAGTTCAATACTGGCATTAAGATCGGTCGTTTTGAATTTAGCGAAGGGGCTGAACTAGCGGCGACTGATCCAACCATCGGAGCATTGAAAAGGACTCGGATTCAGGAACGGTTGATTGGGCCCTTTGGATTTACCCATGTTGGTCGCAGCCTTGACGGTGGGCAGCTTTCCTTTGGCACTTCGACGACTAATGTCACGGTGCTGGCCGCTCGACCAACCGAAGGGGTGTTTCAGCTTGATGGCATGCGTCAGATTCCTGGCGTAAGTGTCGTGTATGCGTCGTTCAACAAAGCGCTCCATGCCCACAAAGTCAACGACAAAACCCAGCATCAGGGCGAAGCTCGGGTGTTTGGCCTGTATTATCGAGATACTCGATCCGTGCTCAAAACCGACAATCGTTCAATTATAGCCCGCGAAGCCGACCGCCAAAATGATATCAATGTAACAACCATCGGCGGGCACTATGTTCGTGACTTCAAACTGGGCAAAGGAAAAGCGGATGTGCTCCTGTGGGGCGCCGGGCAATTTGGAAGTTGGGGAGCCCTTGATCAGCGGGCAGGTTCCATTGTGGCTGAAGTCGGTTATCAACCTGAAATGAAGTGGAATCCGTGGATCCGGGCTGGTTTTACCCACAGCACTGGCGACGATGATCCCACGGACAACGAACACGGTACATTTTTCCAGGTGCTGCCAACACCACGCATTTATGCCCGAACTCCATTCTTTAATATGATGAACAACCAGGATATTTTTGCTGAAGTGATTGTTCGTCCCACCAAGAAACTCAATATTCGCTCAGATTTCCATAGTCTGGCGCTCAGCAGCCGCAAAGATTTGTGGTATGTCGGTGGCGGGGCGTTTCAAAAACAAACGTTTGGCTATGTTGGGCGACCATCGAGCAATTACCGCAGCCTGGGCGCATTGCTGGATGTGAGTGTGGACTATCAGGTGTCGTCACGGATGGCGTTGAGTTTTTACTACGGTCAAATGTTTGGAGGCCGGGTCGTGTCA
>DAOQNB010000967.1:0-2769 GCA_035335845.1 Acidobacteriota bacterium
GGCAAAACCATCCGCTTCAAACCCGGCAAAGAACTTTGCCAATAAGGGAATAAGGGTCAACAGACTCGGCTCTCAAGGGCCGAGCTTGAGTCGTGTACCCACGACGCCATCCTCACGGATGGCCAGTCGTGGTGGCGTTGCCTCACGCTTCGGTTGACCAGACCCCCGTGCAAATCACGGGAAACGATTGGGAAGAATTGATAGGTACCAGCGGATGCCGCCTCAGTCCGCTGCGCTACGGTGACAGGTTAAACAGGAATGGGGGTCAGTTCCAGTGCTTGTCACAGCAAACCTTCCCGAATCTGGTCGAGAGGAAGACAGATTCGACCGACGGTCACAGTCGCGCTCGATATGCATTACTCTCCGCAAGGAGATGGTGAGGGTTTTTTCCCTCACAAGAGCGAGTGGAGGGAGTTGGCTCCTTCCATTTGCTGTTCAAGGTTGATTCAAAGCTGGAGCAGCATTTCCTCCCGGTCCTGAAGGGCCGGGTCTCCACACCAAAGACAGGATGAATTTTGAATTATGAACCAGTCCAACCGGTGTGATTCAACCTGAATCATTTTTCATAATTCTTCATTCTTCATTTGGTTTCCACCCCACCCAGGGCCTGAGTGTTTGAGTGGTTTCAGCCGGTTCGAGCCCGAAGCCGCCGGTTTTTGGAAATTGCTCTTGCACTCAAGCCCTCTTTTTTTCTTCAATTCACCAACTCCCTCGTTTCAACATTCCAACCAGGTCAGATTCAATTTTCTATGCGCGTTCAAAATCGGCTGCGACTGGCAGCTCTTGTGGCAGTATGTGCCTTTGTCGTGATGGGGTTAACCAGTTTTGTGCGGTCAACCCAGGCATTCACAAATAAAAAGCAGAAACCCAAACCAGCAGCTTCCCCAACCGGGTCGGCTCCGGCAGCCACCAAAAAGTATGCACCGGGAGGTGGACCCGCGACATTGACCTATTCAGAACTGGTCAAATTGAGTCAGGTTGATAAACCCTTATCGCCAGGATTACAGGCCAAGATGGATCGGCTTCTCAAAACGCCATTTATCTCAAATAGTGCCACGGCCCAACCCAGGTTTTCGACTGATCCCAAAATCGGCAAAACCCTGCGGGTGGCAGAGTGGAATATCGAACGTGGCCTCAATTTTGACATGGTGGTGGCTGCTCTCTCTGGACCCGAAGGCTTTGCCAAATGGATTGACCTTGAAAAATACCCGGCCACCAGCAAGGAATACGCAGCAGCAATTGATCAGGCCAGACGGTTGCAGGAAGCCGATGTGCTGATCCTCAATGAACTGGACTGGGGTGTCAAACGCACCGACTATCGCAATGTCCCCAAAGATCTGGCGACAGCCCTCAATATGAATTATGCCTACGGGGTTGAATTTTTGGAAATTGACCCGGTTCAGGTGGGAACTGAAGAATTTGAAGGGTTGCCGGCGGCTGACCGCGCTCAACTCAAGAAGGAAATCGCAGTTGATAAAAAACGCTTCCTTGGCATGCATGGCACGGCGGTTTTGAGCCGCTTTCCAATCCTCAGTGCTTCGGTGCTACGACTGCCGCTGGTCTATGACTGGTTTAAAGAAGAACAAAAGTCGGTTTCCCTGCCCGAAAAAGCCAAACGCGAGGCAATCAATAAAGTCTTTCTTGAAAAGGTCTTGCGTGAAATCCGGCGCGGCGGACGCAATATGTTGCGAGTGGACCTGGAAGTTCCTGAACTGGCAGAGAAAACCCTGACCGTCCTCGCACTCCATACCGAAAACAAGTGCAAACCCGAAGGACGTCAGAAACAACTGCAAGCCGTGCTTGAAACCATCAACGCAATTTCTAACCCGGTAGTCCTGGCCGGAGATATGAACACCACGTTGAGTGATGGCGCGCCCACCTCGATCAAAAACGAAATTACCAAACGCCTGGGGAGCAAACAATTTTGGGCCGTTCAAGGCATCAAATATGCCACGGGGGTCGGCCTGGCGTGGGATGTGGTCACCGGCGGGATCAATTTCCTGAAAAATCAGCACGACCCAACTGCCCGGAACATTCCAGTCGTGGCCCCCAACCCGGAGGTCAAATTCTTTGAAATGCTCGAAGGCTTCCGCTTTGACGATGGCTATGCCTTTGATTTCCGAGGCAATCCAGACCGCACGGTGAGTGGCCGTAAAGGCACACTCGCCAACTCAAACCAGCGAGGGGGAAAAGGATTTCTCACCACATTTGCCGTCGAACGCACGATTGGACCAGCCGGGCGGTATAAACTCGACTGGATGTTTGTGAAGGCGTACTCAAAATCACCCCGCGATGGCAGCCAGCCCTATAAATTCGCACCCCATTTCCCGCAAACCATGGCTGAAATCAACGATGTCACCAAAGATCGCATTTCAGACCACTGCCCCATTACCATTGAACTACCACTCACCGAACCCAATATTGCGGCTGGTGAACCAACTGAAGATGAAACCAGTGAATGAAGAATGAAGAATTGGGAATTGAGAATGAAGAATTGAGAATGAAGAATGAAGAATGAAGAATGAAGAAGTGCCTGGTGCTTGGTGCTTGGTGCTTAGGAACCAACACTTTCGAAGAAAAACCAAGCACCTTGTCAAAAGTTTCCTGAGATCTTGAATTTTGGAGGTGGTTGTTTTTTTCGTGTATTTCGTGTGTTTCGTGGTTCAAAATATCTGAAAATTTTCGGTAAGGTACTTAAGAACCAAAAACCAGGATTTCTTCATTCTCAATTCTTCATTCTTCATTCTTCATTCTTCATTCTTCATTCTT
>DAOQNB010000968.1:0-2760 GCA_035335845.1 Acidobacteriota bacterium
GACCTCACTTGATTTTCAATTGTCTGCCTTTACCTTCAGACGAAATTCATTGAAACAGTTGTTTATGATGCTGGTACCAATCACTTTGGGAAATTTCCCTTGGGCCATATTTCAATTTCAATCGGAGAAATTCTTCAAATTGAGGATAACAGGTCACTACCTGCTCTTTCACAGCAAAACAGTGATCTATCAGGTAATAGCTTCCTCTATCAGAAATAGCCAGATCAATCAGCCGTTTGAAAATAGTGGCAGCTTGAAAATAATGCAGGCATAAGCACTCAGCATTTCCAGAAAATCACGTCAAGATTGAGACATCGGGGACCTCAGGTAAGTAATGTCGGAATACCTGAACTAGCCTATATCTCGCCTTCCTTTGCTGGTCGCTTCAACGTCGGGCGGTTTGAATTCAATGAGGTGCCCACCCGATGGGGTTTCAGGATGTGAATCAACCGGTTTGCAATTTTTCCTTCAACGGTTCCACCCAGCGATTTGAGCGACTCTGAGGCCAGGACTTTCCCAGTTCGACGATCAATCACTTCAAAGACATATTTGGTGGTAAAGGCTTTCCGGCTGACGTTTAACTCTAAATCTGCTTCCTTGAACTGCTCGACAATCGCCAGATCAAACTTTTTAAATTCTGCGTTTTTCATCAACTCCGCGACCAGAGTTTGTGGTGTAAACAGGAGCGTATCTGAACCAATCACTAATGTCTGGGCCGTACTCAGGTAGACATCAACGGGTTGAGCCGGTGGTGTTTGGGCGATTGTTCCCCTGGACTGACCAAAGGTTTGACTTGAGAAAAAACTCACTGTCAGTACAAATCCGGCAACATACATCACAACTTTTGTTTTCATAAGTCCTTACCAATAAATAAGTTAAGAGAGTTCATATATTAGAGAAAGTCAGCCACCAGCCCTCTCCCTAACAAAAGATTTCATTTATATATCGTCACTGAATCCAATCATTTGGGTCAGCTTCTCACCTATTCTCCAGTTCTTTTCCCATTCTGGCTCTGGGCTTTCAAACAAAACCAGGTACACGGTCTTTGTTCCAGTATTGAGAAAGACTAATCCGTGTGTTTTGGTTCGTTCTCCTTTTTCTTTTTTCGCAACTCCTTGCCATCCATATCCTTTATAAACTCCCTGGGCAAAGTTCCAGGTTTTGATCAATCCACCATCTTTTGCATATCCCGCTATTAGATGAAAGGCCAGATTTTCAGATGTGCCTTCTGGTTTTTGTTGAAAAACCTGAATCGAGATTCCAGTTTTGTACCAGTTGCTTTTTTCGAGGTTTTCTTTTGTAAGAAAAAACGCCCATGTCCCATCCGCTTTTTCCTGTTTGAAATACCATCCTGCAGGGATCAAGACCGCAGCCTTGACCTGATCGAGTTTCTTCCAGGTAAACCCTTCAGGTGCCTGGGGCAAGGTTTGGGAAAATCCAGTATCTGAATAGATGAAGAACAGTAAAGTGAATAGAATCAATATTTTCAACACTTTCATCATATTGTCTCCTGAATGGGAAATGCGCTTAACACGGTCCCAACCCATCTGCCTCTCAATTCACTTGAGAGAAACAAACCAGCTTTCCGCACCGCGACGATATCGCGTCGATACAACCGAAACAGCAAATGAGAGAGTTGATTGGGATCGTGTTGTGGAGAAAGTAACCCGGCTGGGGCTCACACGAGATTGGCTCTATCACACTTTTTCTGACTGTGACAATTCCGGGTGACGAACTGGAACCGGTCACTGGAAACGAGAAGAGGTGGGAACCAGGGTTACTCGCCCGAGATCAGACTGGCAACCATGTGCTGGAGTTCAGCAAAAGACTCGTCTCCGATAACTCGATAAATGGCAATCGGCGTTCCTGCTGGCAGCAACTGTGCCGTGACCACATCGGTAATCACCAGATAACTATGCCGGAGGCTGCGCACCCAATCAGGGTCAGTCGGAGTCACACAATGCACGGCATCTGGTGCAATTCCAGCAGCAATCAGCAGCATTCGCCCCCATTTCAGAAACTCCGGCCAGTGTGACACAACTGACAACAGCGCCTCTTCACCTGGTTTCTGGTAGGCAGTCAGCGATTTCGGAATGGATCGAAGTTGGAGCCAGGTGCATTCGGTTTGCGGCGGAAGTAATGGTCGGACCAACTCAGCCCGGCTATAGAGTGCGACCGGAATGGCACCAATCAACACCTGAGGCGTTGACTTTACCGTTTCAAGCGGAGTGACTAAAACCGGAAACTGTGTGGCATCAGTCAGTTCCTGTTTGAGAATTTGCTGCAAATGCGGGTCAGATTCGAGGATGAGAAAATGATCTGGTGGCTGGAGTTCAAGCAGATAGTGGAGGCGGGATTGAATCGCGGCCTGTGAAAAGCCACGTCGGTGGAGCATTCGCAAAAATGAGGCAATGTGCTGATCAAGTTCCGCTTGTGAACCAGTTTCGAGGGATTCAGCAGCGAGCGTTCGGACATAGACGCCGCTTCCCTTGCGAAATTCAACCCATCCACGACGGGCCAGTTCATGATATGCCGCATTAACCGTGTTGGAATGAATGCGCAACCGGCGGGCCAGTTCCCTGATGCTGGGCAATCGCTGGCCGGGCTGCAATTCCTGACTGATGATCCCAAACATAACCTGTTCAGTCAGTTGCTCGCGAATTGGCACCTCAGTGTGCTTTGAAAGCCAGATACGCATAAAGAACTGAGAATGAAGAATTGAGAATGAAGAATGAAGAATTGAGAATGAAGAATTGAGAA
>DAOQNB010000969.1:0-2753 GCA_035335845.1 Acidobacteriota bacterium
CCGCAAATAGTTGCTGGGACAGTGGTTGACACCCGCAAAGTACCGATTGCTGATGCTACGGTTATCATCCGTACCACCGCTGGCGAGCAATCGGTGACAACTGACAAGCAAGGTCATTTCCGGTGTGAGATTGCACAGGCAGTGACAGCGGTGGTAGTAGAAGGGAAAAATCTGATACGGGTTGAAAAATCGCCCAGTCCGGGCGAAAACGTCGAGAACCTCGAAATCGAAGCCGACTATGTCGTGTCTCCGGTTCACGACACGATTGTTATCAAAGGCGATACGACCGAGCCGACCATCAATCGCCAGGATGATACCTTGTACCGTGAAGGCTTTCCGGCTCGCGATGACCAACTGTTTTTCCAATTCGGTAGTGGCATCAATGCCGGCCAGCACGAAGGCGGAGGGAAAAGCCTCGAAATCCGTCGCTTTGGATTCAATCTGGACCATGGCGGCGTTGGGCCGGGGTTACTCGTGCGGGTAGATAATTTTGACCAGAACCAGGCCACCCAGGGCCACGGCCAGGGGTATTTGGGGCAACTCAAATCGCTTTCCAGTGAGCTGGTTGATAATGTGCAAATCCTGAACGGCCCATTTTCGGCCCAATATGGCAATTTTTCGGGTCTGGGCGTGGTCCAGGTTTCACTCAAGGAATCCCTGGCAGAAACCGCCATTGTCCGGTTGCAGGGCGGCTCGTTTAACACCAAGCGTGGATTTTTTGCGGTCAGCCCGAAGAACGGATTTTTGGCCTATGAACTGACCCGCACTGATACCCCATTTGATAAACCCTATGACCGCGACAACCTCACCGGCGCCTACAAAGTTGACCTGGGAGCGGAAAAAAGCCTGGCGTTCAAGTTCAATTTTGGCCGGAACGACTTTTTTTCATCCGGTCAGCTTCCAACCGACCTGATTGCCAGCCGCGATTTGGACCGTTTTGGGGCCATTGACGGCACAGAAGGTGGTCGGGTGCGGACCTTCAACGGTTCGGTGTTGTTCAAGAAAGAGTTCCAGGATGGATCGTCCTTGAAACTTGACGGCTTGATGGCCCGGTCACTCTTTGACCTCTACAACAATTTCACGTTTTTCCTGGAAAATGAAACTCTTGGTGATCAGTTCAACCAGCATGATTCGAGGTTGCAGCAAAGCGCCAACATTCAATATTTGAAGCCCTATAAAATCGGTGGATACGATGCGGTGCTGACTGCCGGCGGCGGGTTTCTGGCGAATCAGATTTTTGTCACTCTCAACAAAAGTTTCAAACGCGACCCGTACCTCAATATCACCAATGTGCGAGCCAAAATTGCAACTTTCAGCGAATATGTCCAAAACCACTTCCATTTCGGAAGAGTGCATCTTGACCTGGGGCTACGGCTCGACACCTTTTATTTTGGTGTTAAAGACCGGAACGAACCACAGTTTGACGGTTCCTCAACCGCCACCAAAGCCCAGCCGAAATTTGCCGTCGAATTTCATCCAGTCGGACGGCTTCCGCTTGGGCTGTATTTCAACTATGGGCGGAGCGTCACCTCACAGGACGCACGCGGTGTGGCCCAACGTCCCGAAGGTCCAAAGGTAGCCACGACGGACTTTTACCAAACCGGCTTTGCCTTCAACAAAGAACGCTTTGGGCTCTCGGGTACCACGTTTTTGATTGATCAGTCACAGACGCAGGTCTATATCACTGATGACAACACGATTGAGTTCCAGGGACCGAGCCGGAGCTATGGCTACGAGATCAAAGGGTCAACCCGACTGACCCGGTTTCTGAGCCTGAATGCCTCTGGAACCAAAGTCATCAATGCCTTTTTCAAAGGGACAGGGCCGCGTGAATATCTCTCAAACGCCCCCTCCCTCACGTTCAACGCCAATCTGATCTTTTCAAGTCTGGAAGGTTTCAGCGGCGTGCTCAGTTACCGGCATATCAATAGCTATATTTTGGACTCGGTGAATACGTCAATTCGGGCCAGCGGTTTGGATGTGGTGGACTTTAAGCTGGCGAAGAAACTCCCGAAAGGCGTCGAACTCAGCATGAACATAGATAACTTGTTCAACAAGAAATATTTCGAGGTGCAGAACTTCGGGGAATCACGTGTGAGTCCTGGGGCAGAGGCCGTAGAGCGCATTCATGGGACGCCTGGCTATCCGTTCACGCTGACTTTTGGCGTAACCTATCGGTTTGGAGAAAAGTAGTCCGAAAGCGTTTGATTGCAGGGGATCCGTGTTTAGATCCAACCAACTTTTGGTGAACGGGTGAAAATCCGTTCACCTCTTTTTTGGCTGGTAAGGAGGGGGGGTGAGATCTGCCCACGAGCCAGAGTCGAACCAAAAGCAGTTGATTGAGTCAGAGCCAAAGGACAAAAGGGACAAAAAGGACGAACTCTCGAAGTCAATTTCGGGGAAGCTCTGTTCCCATTCCTAACCTGGGAGATTTCGTTTTTGAATCCACTCATTTATGACAGGATCAGCTTCGCGGGGGATGATATGCCCGCAGTCAAATACCTGAAATTCAACTGAACGGGCGCGTTGTCGGAGTTTCTCAGCATTTTCACTCATCCGATCCGGCGTATAAAATTCGTCGGTCGCACCACCGAGATAGAGCACGTCAAAATCCCCTGCCTTGTATTTTCCTTCACTTTCCCAATCACCTGGAATTCCACCAAACAGACCCACCACGCCGCGAACTTTTTCGGGATGTGTGAAGGCATATCGAAAATTAAGCGCCACCGATTGCGAAAACCCAATCAGGAATG
>DAOQNB010000970.1:0-2752 GCA_035335845.1 Acidobacteriota bacterium
CTTGCCAAAGGGAAAAAGCTCCTTCCCAGGCGCAAATCAGCAGTGATTCGGCTGGTAAACCCTGATGGACAAAGTGCGGAAATTACAGTGAGTCGTTTGTGACGGGAACGCTGGCGGAACTGGAAGACCAGGTGTCTGAAAAAAATATCGGGGTGATACCCTGAAACTGGCCAGCACCCCGATGAATCAAGAAAAAGTCTGGGAGAGTATCAAAACAGGTTTGCCGGCGGATCTATTCAGCAACCCGCCGAAATTCAAAAGCCACACCATCATTTGGACCCCAGGCTTGCTGGCCGTCGGCTGCCCAACCACGATCAAGGCTAAAGAGGTAATCTGGACCAATCGTGACATCCGAAGTGACTTCAACCGCACCATTAAACATGTTCGGGCAGGGCATCGGTGTTTTTCCGACAAATTCCTTGCCTTTGCGATGAACCACTAAATCGCATACCGGCGTGAGTTTCGCGGCGGTAATTGACTTTAAAACCTCAGGATTCTTATACCCCATAATGTAAGGTTTGGCCGCTTCACGCCCTCCGATGAGTTCATAGGTTCGAACGGTCAGTTCCCCGCGTTTCCGAAAGATTTGATAAATCCGCTGGCGATAGGGTTGATCCGGAGCCTCAGAAGCGTGTTGTTCGATATAAAACGTTGGGCCAGGCAGTCCTTCAATCGGACAGGGCCTGAGGTGCATTGTGATTTTTCGATGCTTAAAAACCAGTGGGTCTTTCCCTGCGGCATCGCGATCCGCCTGAGCATGCGAGTTGTAATCACCGTGCAGCCACGAGGCTAAGAGTTCGATTTCTTCGTCTTTTTCAGGCGCCTGAGGTTGTTGGTTCCAGGTACCAGAATTGGGGAGGCCAGCTCTGGAAACCATGCCCGATGATGTTCCAACCCCGGAAGTTCCCACCCCAAAGACCACAATCAGCAGTAAGATCAGAGATCGCATTATCCCTCCAATAAAAATTTTTGACATAAAACCGTAAGTTACTTGCGAAAACAACGGATATACTCAAGAATAGCTATACTTGTAAATGTTATAGTCATATAACAATTAAATCAATCGTTTGCTTGCTACTCTTTGCCTCATTGAACCACCTTTGAATCCTGCCCAGGTGGCTTGCCGCGATTTTCGTGTTGCTGAAAAAGATGTGTGAGGCCATCAAGTGCACACAACCTTACGTTTCGGAAATTGGGATTTATGAAGAAGTCAACAAAATTTGCAAAAACTGGCGTGCCACTCTATTACCAGCTTGAGAACGTATTACGGCAAAAAATCCTGTCCGGAGACATCTCGGTTGGGGAACGCCTCCCAACCGAAGTCGAACTTTCGCTCCAATACCACGTGAGCCGGATCACGGTCCGCCAGGCGCTGGCATCTCTGGTGCGTGACGGTTTGATTGAGCGTCGGCAGGGTTCTGGCACCTATATCAAAAACCGGGATGTGCTCAAAAGCACGGCCAGTATGCGCGGCTCATTCCAGGATTTAATGAAACTGGCCGGGGAAACCAAGCTTCAGGTATTGGAGATCCACCATGTCCAGGCTGGTCTGAAAGAAGCCGAAATCTTAAAACTTGAACCGGATGAAGATGTTACCTACCTGAAAGCCATCCGCTTTTACCAGAATACCCCCTATGCGCTGGTGACAACCTGGATTCCAGATTCAATTGGAATGAATTTGGAAGATCGTGATTTGCAATATGGCTCATTGTTGTCAGTCCTGGAAAAACGGTTGAATATTCGGTTAACGGAGCTTTCCCAAACCATTCTGGCTGATTTAGCCGATGCCTATACGGCGCCACTGCTGGAAATTCGAGTCGGGTCACCGCTTTTGTGTGTTGAGCGGGTGGTTTTCACCGCGGAAAAGCGCCCGGTTGTCTTTACTCATACCCTGTATCGAAGCGATATTTTGCAATATTCAGTAAAAATGGTACGCGATCCAAATGATGCTGACCCAAACTGGTCTTTTGTTGGATAGATCCAGGATCGGGCAACAAGATGAGAACAGACAAGGTGACGGGTGACAGGTGGCTGTTCTGCCACCCTGTCACCCGTTATTTGTTATCCTCGATCCTGACTTCTTCCGTAACCACCAGCTAAGGCTAGTTGCTTATAAATCAACGACATCCAGGTATTTTGGAATTGAGACCTTCCAGCCAAGTTCATGCGTGATGAGTCGCCGTAGCCCTTCGGATGATTCGGGTTCGCCATGCACGATGTAGGTCATTTTTGGTGGGCGTTTAAAATTTGAGAGCCAGCGCATAATTTCCGATGAATCAGCGTGAGCCGAAAGGCTGCCAATACTGCAAATCTCGGCCTGAACCGGAACAAATTCCCCGTGGATTTTGATCTCTTTTTCTCCATCCTGGAGTCGCCGGCCACGCGTTCCTTGAGCCTGATATCCAACAAATACGACGGTACTGTTTGGGTCGGGAAGGTTTCGTGCCAGATGGTGCAGTACCCGTCCGCCGGTGGCCATCCCCGAAGCTGAAATAATGACGGCTGGTCCTTTCAGGTTATTGAGGGCTTTGGATTCGTTTTTACCGTGAACCAGACTGAAATTCCGGGTGGAGAGCGGGTTTCGACGCTCTTCTTGCAGGCTGATCATATCCAGGTCATGGTCTTCTTTGTGTTTGAGGTAGAGCCGGGTGGCTGAAGCCCCCATTGGGGAATCCACAATAACGGGAATGACCGGAATCCGTTTTTCGTCTTCCAATTCTCTCAAATAGTAGATGAGCAACTGGGTTCGACC
>DAOQNB010000971.1:0-2750 GCA_035335845.1 Acidobacteriota bacterium
TCAACGCCCAGCCGACACCAACCGCCGAGAGACGTTCGTCAATCAACCGCGAAATTTGCCCATAGGTCATCACTCGACCAGAAGGAATCTGCACCACCCAGGCATAGACCAGTTCAAACACACCATCACCCGTTGTTGACTGGTCAGTTTCAGATTTTAATTTCTTCGAACGTGTTACCATGGGGCGTCCAGGCTACGGTGAGGTAAAAACAAAGGACAAAAAGGACCCGAAAATCAGGCATGAAGACAATCTTTTGGTGAGCAAAAAGCTGATATTTGAGCGAACTTTGGGGCATTCTCAATTCTTCATTCTCAATTCTTCATTCTTCATTCAATTCACTTCCGCTCAAAGGAAAATGGTGTTGAACGCGTGCCGGTTTGTGGGTTGAGGACGGTAATCGCCACGGTTTTTCCTTCTGGGAGCAACGACGTCAGGCGCGAATCTTTAGACTTGAGCTGTTTATAGGTTGCACTTCCGGTTGCATCCGGCTGGGTCACTTTAATGCGTCCGAGGGGCTGGTCATCAATCTCGATCTGAGCATCGCGTTGAAAATTCTCACCTTTGATGACCAGGGCGCTATTTTTATAGGAAATGGTTGAAATGACAGGGATTAACATCCGTTCGTTGGCCATCTTGTACGCCCAGGCAGCAACCAGTTTCATGGATTCACCCGCCATGTCATTTGAAATATTGGCTGGGACATCTGACGACCGGTGATAAGCCGGGTACGCATCCCAGTCATTTTCAATTACCAGAAACGCCGGCAAATTTTCATTCAAAAACGGGACGTGGTCGCTTCCAAAAGGCCGCAACGACGTTTCGGTCCGAAGTTTGGTAAATTGCGAGGCGAGACTGGTTGGCAGGGCAACCAATGACTCAAATTTGGAACTGGTTTCAAACAAAATGTCGAGGTCAGCATCTTTGGTATAGCCGATCATGTCCATAATCAGTGCCGCCTGCATTCGTTTGTCACTGCCACCTGTCCGAAGTGAGTCAACATAGGCGGTACTTCCAATCAAACCTTCTTCTTCACCAGCAAAAGCCACCAACACAACCGTGGTCCGGGGCGGATGATCGTGAAAGAGTTGCGCCAGTTCCATCAAGGCTGCGGTGCCGCTGGCATTATCTTCAGCTCCTGGGGCAGTGACGAGTGGGTCAGAATCCCGCGAGATCGAGTCATAATGCGCCCCAAACACCAGAAACGCGCCTTTG
The DNA here is from genome assembly GCA_035335845.1 of Acidobacteriota bacterium. Taxonomy (GTDB): domain Bacteria; phylum Acidobacteriota; class Blastocatellia; order Chloracidobacteriales; family Chloracidobacteriaceae; genus JACQXX01. The sequence continues at coordinate 1,214 of DAOQNB010000971.1, forward strand.
GCGTCTTTATCAGCGGTTCCAGGCAACGTCGCAACCACATTGGATGCCCGGCGGGGACCAATTGAAAATGGCTGGAGTTCTGTTTTGAATCCCAGACCGGAAAAGTGCTTCACAAGGTAGTTCGCTGCAGCATCACACCCAGGAGATGTGCTATAACGGGACTTAAAATCAGCCAATTCCTTGATAAAACCTACATACCGGCTGAGGTTGACTTCATTCACAAATGACGATGTCGCTTCTGAGGTGGCAACAACTTTTTTGGGATTCTTGGGTTTTATTCCGGAGAGTGCCGGTTTTGAAATTTGCGGGAAAAAATCAATCAAGGAAGTTGTTGAGAGCCGACCAGCCTGACTCCCAGCCTGACTGACCGACTCCTGATGAAACGCTGAAACCAGAACCACCCAACCAGCCAGCGCCAGACACAACACGACCAGCAAGGTATTTTTGCGATGAACCATAACCTTTGAAGTACTCCTGAAAGAAAAGCATTACGCGGGAATGACTTGCAGCATACCATATTGGGGAATCAGCGAGTAGCGCATAAAAGTGAGTCGCGCGTAATGAAGAGGTCAGCCCATCGCTCTCTGAGTTCACGGCTTCCAACTTTGAGAATTCCTGAGTTACCACAGCCACATCTCTTCGCAAGTTCACCCTAAAGAAGTTTTCTGACTATTCGCAACTCACTCACATTCCCGACTCGCTCCTGTGATCTATGAACCATCCACACCTTTCAGCAGAATGGATTTTTTTCGATATTGGCGGCACATTGCTGGAAATTTACCGCCCTCTGGCTGAACTCGTTCACGACTATTTAGCCAGGGAAGGCTATCAGGTACCGGTTGAACCACTGTATCAGGCAGTGCGCACCACGGTTGCATCGCTTCCGACGCGGCACCCGAGCTACACCAGTCTCGAAGCCAATCGTGACTGGTGGATGCACCTGTATGAAGGAACACTCAAGCTGGGGATTGGTACACAGGAGGTTCCTCAACTGGTTTTAGCTATTGTCCGCGATGCCCTCTGGGAACAACATCGCCGTGGGGATAATTTGCGAGTTTATGCTGATGCCGAAGGTGTGGTTGAGACTTTGAGTGAACGTGGGTTTCGGCTCGGTGTGATTTCAAATTGGGATGACACGCTCCCACCAATTCTGGATCGGTTTGGGCTCCTCACGGCGTTTGAAATACTGATTGTTTCTTCTGATCTTGGCCTGGAAAAACCAGATCCAACTATTTTCCAGCATGCGCTGGAACGGGCTGGGATTGATCCAGCCGCAAGTATTCACATTGGGGATGACTGGCAATGTGATGTGGTCGGTGCCGCTCAGACCGGAATCCAACCCATCTGGATTGACCGAGGAATGCGCAAAGTTGTGGTTCAGTCCACCCTGCCTGATCAAACTGAACTCCCGATCAAACCAGTCACCATCACGACCCTTTCGACAGTGACCAGCTTTCTGATCAAAAGCCAGACAGTGTGAGGAATATCGGGTTCCGGGTTCCGGGTTCCGGGTTCCGGGTTCCGGGTTCCGGGTTCC
>DAOQNB010000972.1:0-2746 GCA_035335845.1 Acidobacteriota bacterium
CTAACCTCATTCTTCATTCTCAATTCTTCATTCTCAATTCTTCATTCTTCATTCTGAGTTGGTATTACCAGGCGAGCGACGTCAAGGCCGCCTGCAAAACGCGTTCAATGCTTAACTTGAACACCAAAAAGGCCAAAATTCCCACGCCGAGCGAACCGGTTCCCAGGCCCAGCAGCCACTTTGGCCATCTGGTTTCTTCAGAGAGCCCTGGTTGATCATCCAGCAGCCAGTGTGGAGATTGGGCGACAGTTCGTAATCGGTTGACTTGCCGTAAGGCTTGCTCCACCTGTCGGATAACATCCACCAGTTCATCCTCGAAATAATCCCGAAACCGTCCTTTGTACCCGAGCAACAGGCACATATAGTACAACTCAACCAGGTCACCCTGCCGCTCGACATCTTTTAAAAGCTCAGTTAACCGCTCAAAAAAGCGTACGCCAGCCAGATGCTCGCCAAAATATTTTAATTGCAATGGATATTTTTCCCATTCATCGTGAAAGGGGAAGTCAGCCATCAAAACCATTTCATCAATATAGGAAGCCAGGGCAAACCTGGCGGCTTCCAGTTGTTTTTCCGCATAGCGTAAACCCCGCCCGCGCTGTTCCAACCTCGTCACCATGCGATCAATCGTGGTTTGTAATTCCATCGAGGGCTGGACAAGTCCGGCCCGGATGCGCATAACGAGTTCAAACATCGGGCTGGCCAGCGTCACCAGATCGACTTCGGGGGTGAGCGGTGTCTGTGTCGTAAACGATGCTTCACTTGCCAGCGCTGGCATAATGCCTTTCCTTTCAAAAGTTTATCAAATGTGGGTGTTTGACCCTGACTGGTCAAAGACCTCCCACCAAATCTGGTCGGAATGCCCTAGTCAGCGCCCGATTTGGTTGCTTCAAGCCGGTGGCGAATCAATCCAACAACTTCAACCATTTTCTGCAGCGTCTGACTATTTGGAGTAACCCGACCATCAGGATTTGGGTGGTGCAGATGACTGCGCTGGAAATAGCGAATTGCAAACGTCGTCGCACCGTCAATCTGGCCAGTTTCTGCAATCAGGGCGAGCGGAACTAAACCTCCATGGGTAATCAAGAAATTCAGTAAATGCTGGACAAAAAACACGTCAGCCGGGATGTTGCGTTCGCCATAGCCAACCCCAAAACCAATCCAGCGGGTTTCAGGTTCACCTTGATAGAGTTGGGATTGAAATACAGGGTCCAGCACAACTTTTTGCCTCACTTCAACATTGGTGACATTCACGCCTGTGACTGGTCGTGATGGAACCCCCTGTGCAAACAGCTTGCCATACCTGATTTTTTCTGTCAGACACCCCACCGGCGCTCACCTGGCGGGAGTTTGTCTGGATCAGGCGAAACCTGTATTTTTCATTTAAAAAGAATGAACCCCTGATAATTCACTTTTAATTGACATTTCTTGGATCTTAATTTAATTAAATTTTATTCTGATTCTCCCAAAGATCTGACCTGAGTTCATTTTTTGATTTTGAATTGATTCTTGTTTTCCTGGAAATACTGAAAATAGGTTGGTTAAGACTTCTGTTGCTTATTTTCAGGATGTAGCTTCGACAGCCCTGAGCTTTCAGAATAGGTCAAATGATTCAATTTGAAATTGAATTGCACGGGATTTGCATTACAACTTGAAGTCAATCAATTTAAATTTTTGGATTCGACAATATTAGAAAAGCCTGTCGAGAGTGAGGAGTACACCATGGAACCGACTGCTGCCCGTGCATTACCGATCATATTGGATCTTCATAATGGAACGTTGGATTTGGCCCTGATGACCGAGCCGGTGAGCCGGTTATGGATGGCTGAAGATGATTACTCTCAAGGGTCATTGACTTTTCATCTGGCGCTGGGGCATTTCCCTCCGCCTCAGGCCGTTGATTTTTACGTCATGGCACTGGCGTTGATGAACCACCGCGAGGCGCACCGGGTACCAAACCTGCTGAAATTGTGCCGTGAGGATTTAGGACTGTGGCGGGCAGCCCTTGAAATGGAGGCCGGGTATCGAGGTGGAGCTATTGCCCTGGATGCGATTGAAGAACTGACAACGGCTGCCGATCCATTTTTTCAGTCGTTGCATTTACTCCAGGAAGCGATGTACCTGCGCCGGACCAATACCGGAGACCGTTCGGAAATTAAACGCCGGCTCCACCAGGCATTAACTGTATTTCAAAATAGTTCAGTCTTTGAAACAGGCCGCACGTTACTTGCGCTCTCACAGGTCGAAGCCAGTTATGACCTGGCCCTCAAGACAACCGAGCAGGCACTGGAATGTTTTTCAAAATGCAAGAATCGGTATTATGAGTCAGATGCCCGGCTGGCGATGGAAAGTATCCGCGAAAAACATCGTGAACGGCGCAGCACGTCACGCAGCCGGACGGTGGACCTTGGGTTTTTGATTCGACCGTTGATTCAGGCGACGGACCTGGAAGCTTTTTTCTCGGGGTTAATCCAGGTACTCACCTCCCGAACCTTTCTGGCGCTTGATCATGTCACACTTTTGCATAAGACCGCTGGTGGCGAGCATATTGTGGCTGGTCACCATGCCGGGCCGCTGGAAAAAGAGACTCTTTCAAACACCTTTGATCTGGGATGTGGATACCGGCTGGTTGTATCACAGGCCACCGACCCGGTGGCACTGGAGATGATTTTACCGCTTGCCAAACGCGAGTTGATTCGGCTGGCACGGGCTTTTCCAATTACACACAGTGTCTATCGTCGGCAGT
>DAOQNB010000973.1:0-2740 GCA_035335845.1 Acidobacteriota bacterium
ATCCGGTTTGTCGAGGTGACAGGTGTGGAAGTTCAACAGGCATGGGCAACGTGGTGACGACAAAATGGTGAAAGGCCAGGTTGATGCCTGACCTCTGGATTAGAAAATATCGGCTGGATTGACGCGCACCGGTTGACCAGTGGCGATAGACTCGCAGATTTTCAGCGTGGTGAGTGTGGTCAAGGCCAGCGAACGGAAGGGAATCGGGCTTTCCTTGCCCTCAGCCACTGCTTTGATGAATGACTCGACTTCGTTGCGATGACCTTTGTCCTGAGCCCCGCCTTTGAGGGTTTCAGTTTTGCCGTGGCGAGTAAAACTTCCCTGAACATAATCGTCAATCACAGCCACGGAATTATCGCCGTAATATTCGACTCTTTCTTTGGGAAAGCTGGTATCGCCAACCGCAATGTAAGTAATGTGTCCCACCGACCCATCCGAAAGCTTGATCACAATTTGAACCGTGTCAGCGTCGGTGTGTTTTTCGCTTCCAGACGAAACGGTCTCGGCAAAGACCCGCACCGGTTCGGCGCCGGTCAGGAACTGGATCATATCCACAAAGTGGCACACCTCACCCATGATGCGTCCGCCGCCTTCGTGCGGATCCTGAATCCAACTGTCTTTGGGAATAAACCCGGCATTGACGCGATAGCTGATGGTGGCCGGACCGCTGCGTTTGCCGATTCGTTGTTTGATGGTTTGGGCAAGCGGAGAAAAGCGTCGGTTAAAGCCAACCAGCAGAATCTGTTCGCTTTGGGTGTGAACCGCCACAATTTCCTTGAGTTCCTCTTCTGTCAAACAGAGCGGTTTTTCAACAAACACGGCGGCACGGCTTCGCAGGACTTCCATCGTCATCTGAGCGTGCAGATTGTGCCGGGTCGCAATGAAGACCGCGTTGGTTTTGCCGTCGGTGAGGAGTTCGCGAAAATCTGACGAGCAATATTCAAACTTGAACCGGCTGGCTGTGTTTTTGGCTGAAATACCGGTTGACGTCACCACGCCGGTCAGGTTGACTTTTGGAATGGCTTTGAGCGGCGGCAGGAGTGTCGCCGTGGCAAAGTTTCCGGCGCCGATGAACCCAACGCCGATGTCACCGGATTTGGGTTTCCCCGCTGCACCTGCCGTGAGCAATTTTCTGACTGGCGGTGTCCCAGCCGGAGCTTTTGGATATTCAATCAGGACGCCGCAGACGGGTTCGTTGGTTTTGCCCAGAATCACATCATAGGCGTCGCGGGCGCGTTCGACCGAAAACCGATGCGAGGTCAAGAAGTCGGTTTTGACGGCGCCGTTGGCCACCAACCGGAGGAATTCCTCCATATTGCGGCGTTCGGTCCAGCGCACATAACCGATAGGGTAATCAATTCCGCCTTCTTCATAGACCGGGTCATAGCGGCCTGGTCCATATGAGCGCGAGAGACAGAGTTCAAGTTCCTTGCGGAAATAGTGTTCGCGAGGAATGTCCATTTTGACGGCACCGACCACGACGACGCGGGCCCGGTCGCGGGCAAGTTCCCCGGCAAGTTCAACCGGGTCAGCCTTTTCCGTGCTTGCTGTGAGGATGATGGCATCGGCGCCGCGCCCGTGGGTGAAGGCTTCACACTGGGCTTTGAGCGTGTCGTCACTGCGCAGGCAGACGGCATCGGCGCCTGATTTCTTGGCCAATTCGAGTACCCGTGGGGAAAGGTCAATGCCAAACACCCGGCAGCCAGCAGCTTTGAGCAGTTGCACGGTAATCTGGCCGAGCAATCCCAGCCCAATCACGACCACACAGGAACCAAGTTCAATTTTGGCCTGACGGACACCCTGCATCGCAATGGCACCCAGCGTGGTGTAGGCCGCCGCATCCAGCCCGACACCGTCTGGGATGCGGGTGCAGAGGTTGCGCGGAATAAAGTTAATCTCAGCGTGTGAGGCATAGCCGACACCAGCACAGGCTACGAGGTCGCCAGGACGAAATTCATCAATTCCGTCGCCGACTTCAAGGACGATTCCGGCAGAGCTGTACCCAAGGGCCTTGGTGGCTTCGAGCCGGGCCGTTACTTTTTCATAGGTGCTGCGCAGTCCTTCGCGCCGAAAGGTATTCCAGACCTGTTTGACCAGATCGGGGCGTTTCAGGGCTTTCCCAATCAGGGAACTCTGGCCGGTTTCGACCGTGGTGCGTTCAGTGCCAACGCTAATGAGTGAGTAAGCGGTGTGGACCAGCACACCACCCGTTTTCAAGGCAGGAGGGGGAAGTTCTTCGACCAGAAGTTCCCCAGTTTTAAAGTTTTGGACGATTTGTTTCATTCGATTAGGGCTAAGGGTTGAGGGCTGAGGGCTAAGGGGTTTCAACCAGTGAAATCTGGTATTTTCTACCCTCAGCCCCACACCCTCAGCCCTCTTTTTAGTAGACCGGTACCGTGGGATCAACATCGTGCGACCAGAGGTCAATCCCGCCATACAGGTTGTTCAATTTTTGGAAACCATTGTGGTACATAAACATACACGCCTGCTGGCTGCGCATGCCGTGGTGGCAATACACCACATATTCTTTGGTTTTATCAAGCTGGTTGACCCAGGTGTGAATCTGGCTCAACGGGCGAAAGACCGCGCCTTCAAGGCGGTTAAATTCAAATTCCTGCCGCTCGCGCACGTCGAGCAACACGATGTCATCGCCAGCATCAAGGCGGGATTTGACTTCTTGAGGTGTGAGTTGTTGAAAACTGGCCATGGTTTCAGGGTTCAGGGTTCAGGGTTCAGGGTT
>DAOQNB010000974.1:0-2737 GCA_035335845.1 Acidobacteriota bacterium
GTCAAGCCACCGCACTCCACACATAAGAAAAGCTCCGTCAAGCCGGAGCACTCCATAACTGCAATCTTGTGATAGGCTATATCCCGTGCTTTTATTCAGGAAGTGTGCTACGTTGAGTCACTTTGATACCCCAAGGCAGGAATCTCCTGTCATTTCGCCTGGTTGTATGGTCTTCACATTCCGGATTGAGACAGGAAAAAAATAAGCTTCCGGATTTTTGCGAAAAGGATTTTCTTTGACTTTCGACTTATTTCAATTGCACCCACGGGTACTTTCAGGGGTGAAAGCCCAGGGTTTTACCATTCCAACCCCGATTCAACACCAGTCAATTCCAGTGATTTTGCAAGGCCAGGATGTTTTAGGACTGGCTCAGACTGGAACGGGGAAAACCGCAGCGTACGCATTGCCCATTCTTCACCGCCTGATGACAGGCCAACGTGGAGTCGTTCGGGCGCTGATTATTGCTCCAACACGTGAACTTTCCGAACAGATTCACACGACATTTGTGAATCTTGGCCGACAAACTGGCATTCGGAGCACTGCCGTCTACGGCGGGGTTGCCATGCGTCCCCAGGTGGAAAAGTTACGCAAACACAGTGAAGTCGTGGTTGCCTGCCCAGGCCGGCTGCTTGACCATATCAGTCAGGGCACGATTGATTTATCACATCTTGAAGTACTGGTTCTCGACGAAGCCGACCATATGTTTGATATGGGTTTTATTGTTCCGATTCGTCAGATCCTGAAGACATTACCGAAAAATCGTCAAACGCTGTTATTTTCAGCGACCATGCCGGATGCCATCAAAGGACTGGCAACTGAAATTTTACAATCCCCGAAAAACATCCAGATCGGGAAAATTGCACCGGCCTCTACGGTTTCTCACGCGATTTACCCGGTCAATTCTGATCTCAAAACACCGCTCCTGATGGAATTGCTGCGGCAAACCCGTGAAGGGTCGGTTCTGGTTTTTACCAAAACCAAGCACCGGGCCAAGCGCCTTGACGAGCAGCTCCGAAAATCAGGGTATGGCTCTGCTTCATTGCAAGGGAATTTGTCACAAAACCAGCGTCAGGCAGCGCTGGATGGGTTTCGAAGCGGACGTCACCAGATCCTGGTGGCAACCGATATCGCCGCCCGAGGAATTGACGTGACTGGTGTTTCACGGGTGATTAACTATGACATTCCGGACACGGCTGATGCCTACACCCACCGGATTGGACGCACCGGACGTGCCGCCCAAACGGGTGACGCCCTGACCCTGGTCACATCGAGTGATGAAGCTATGGTCAGAACGATTGAACGCACCATGGGCAAAAAGCTCGAACGCCGTAAACTGGAAGGGTTTAACTATGCCGAGACGAAGACAAGTCCCGACCAGGATTTTATTCGGTCTATTCGTCAAGCCCAATCATCCAGACGTAGCAGTACCAGACCATCCCGCCCAATGGGACGAAACCAGGGCTAGGGGCTAGGGGCCAGGGGCTGAAGAAAATGGGCTGAAGAAAACGGGTAATTCAGGTTTGAACCCGGAGTCTTCAGTCCAACGTCTTTAGCCCGATATTTTCACCTTTCACGTGAAGGTTTTTGAATTGTGCTCCAACGGGACGAGGCAGGTGGTGAATTGGATTGAGCATCCTGAAAAGCTGCAGTTCGGCTAGCCGGTCGGCAGCGCTTCGCGGCGCAAAACCAAAAAACTACAGGTGAAAGCTGGTTCTTTCCCCTCAAGCTCATACCCTTTTGCAGTGAATATCTCGTATAAAAAAACAGCCAAATAACTCAACCAAATAAACTGAGCGAACTACGAATTACTGACTGGTATCGTTGTGAATAAAGCCCACCGAAACTGGAAATATGCCCTCGTATTTTTGGCGTTTGCCGGGGTATTGATCTGGTGCGCTGTGGTTGGGTCAGAGTTGGTGGTCAGGCTCGTTCTGGTCAATACGGCGGTGGCCTTTGGGTTGGTCGGGGCCGGATATGCCAGCGGTCGCCCCGATCTTTTTTTCAAACGTTCAGATGGTCGGTTGCCCTGGGGAAGCTGGGTCTGTTACTGGCCGTATTTCGCCGTGCAGTACCTGGCGCTGTTTGGGTTTCGGGTGGCCAGGTGGGAACTACCGGTACATCAGGTTGATAACCAGATTGTGCTGGGCTGTCGCCTCTGGCAAGGGGATCAATTACTTCTGAATCAGGTGGATGTGGTGCTTGACCTGACCAGTGAATTCAGTGAAGTTCGATTTCTGCGGTCAAAATCTGTCTATCGTTGTGTGCCACTTCTGGACAATACGGCACCAACATTAGAGCAACTCCAGGATGGAGTCAGGTGGATTGCTCACTACACCCAAACTGGAAAAGTGTATGTCCATTGTGCGTTAGGGCACAGTCGCAGTGCTTTGTTTGTGGCTGCTTTCTGGTTACTTGAAAAAAAAGCGGTTAGCGCCACTGATGCTATTGACAAATTGCGTGAAATTCGGAAAGGTGTGCGGCTGACAAAATCACAATTTTTCGTCCTGCAACAATTTGAACACACGTTGAAAGCGAACTGAGGAATTTGAGCAAACTGGCCTACCCTTTTCCTGTGAGCCCAGGTTCTTCAGCCGAAAGTCAAAAAATGAGAGAGCACGTCTATTCTGATCTATATTTGCGGCGACTTCTGTGCCTGGCACGGAGTCGAGCGCTCACTTTATTGAATGAAAAGGACTGCTATGCGATTCACTCTTCGAACGCTCCTCTTATTGATATT
>DAOQNB010000975.1:0-2726 GCA_035335845.1 Acidobacteriota bacterium
TCGTGCTCGCTTCGCCGTATCTGGCTTGAAACTCCTGGGCGGCAACCCGGATCTGCTCCGGCCTGGTGCTGAACAACTCCCAGATGAGATTTTGCCCGGCATCCTGAATTTTGTACTGAATCCAGGTTGATCTGAAAACGGCATTACGTGGAGCACAGTCCACATCTTCACTATTCAATCAGTCCATTTCGGATTGCAAATCGGATGAGGTCGCCAGAGCTGTGCAAATTAAGTTTTTCCATGACCCGTCCGCGATGGGATTCAACGGTGTACACGCTCAAATTCAGGTCGGTCGCAATTTCCTTGTTGGTTTTCCCTTCGGCAATCAGTCGCAACACTTCGCGTTCGCGAGTGGTTAGCGTATCAATTGGGTCTTTGACGTGTTTCCGATAGTCGAGCAACACGGCATCTGAAACCGCTGGGCTGAGATACCCCTGCCCCTGGGCAACTGACCTGACCGCGAGCAGCAAATCTTTGTCCAGCGCATCTTTTAACAGATACCCGTGGGCGCCAGCTCGCAGAATCTCGCGGACATAGATCGAGTCTTTGTGCATGCTGAGGGTGAGGATTCGGCACTCTGGGGCCACTTTCAAAATCCGCCGTGTGGCCTCGATTCCGTTGAGTTCCGGCATTGAAACATCAATGATGACCAGGTCTGGTTTGAGTTGTTCAGTCTGGTGAACAGCTTCAAGTCCGTTGGATGCTTCGCCGATGACCTCCAGGTCAGGCTGGGCAGCCAGGATCATTTTAAAACCTTGACGAACCACGGAATGGTCATCAGCCAGTAAAATTCGAATCTTTTTTCTAGACATATTCGGTTTCGAAGGCACGCAACGGGACGGAGACTTCGATTTTGACCCCGCCCGAAAGTTCATTGCTGAGGCGAAACTCTCCGTTAATGTGCTGGGTGCGGGCCCGCATCCCCACCAACCCAAGACCTGGAGTGTATCCGCTTTTATTTTTTAAACCGACGCCATTGTCTTTGATCGTGAGCAAAAGCTGGTCGCTGTCGCCCACCAGGTTGATACTGACCAGTGTGGCGCTCGAATGTTTGGCGATGTTTGAAAGGGCTTCCTGGGTAATCCGAAACATATGCGTTTCGACTTCATCATCGAGTCGCTCGTGGAAATTGGACTCAAACTCAACCTGAATTCGGGTTCGATCTTGAAACCGTTCTACCAGCCACTGCAGCGCGGCGTCCAGGCCAAAATCATCCAGAATGACTGGTCGCAACAGTTGCGAGAGTTCGCGAACATTGGTAATGGCTTCGTCCAGCAACTCAAGGCAGTCAGCCCGCCGATGGGGGAGGTCCTCGGGCGTGAGGGCAATCAAGGTGGCTTTTAATCCCGTGAGCGATTGCCCAAGTTCATCGTGCATTTCGTGTGAAAACCGCCGGGCCGCCGTTTCCTGTCCAGCAATTAAGCCCCACGAGACCCGATTGAGTTCCTGAGCCTGCCATTCCATCTTTTTGAGGGATTTAAAAGAAAACTGAATCGTAAGGACCAGGCAGGCCCCAGACAGCACCAGGCTTCCGCCCAGATACCACTCGGTTTGGCGGGCCAGATGGAGCGAATCCACCTCGATCCGTTTTCCGATTTCCGCCGACTTGATTGAGTTTTGTTTGATCACTTCACCCGACAGAACCAGAAATCGCTCATATCGCTGTTTCAGGATTTCAGCGTCGGCTTTGGTGACATCCTGAGCCGTTACCGTCTGGCGGATGGCCGCACAATATTGCTGAACCGCTGTCTTCAACTCGTTCCAGTTCTGGACTGGGAGTTCGATCTGTCCTTTAAGAACCAGCGGTGTCAGGTCTTTTTCAAACTCGTCTACATCCGCCAGGATGAGTCGCCGTTCTCTTGGGTTTGGGGTGATACGAACCGCGTTGAGTAAAATCCCGCTCGCCCGTTGTTGTTCAAGCTCCAGATCATCCATCAGTTGACTGGTCACTTGATGTTCGCGAACCAGAAACGCGGCATTGCTCCGAATTGAGCCAATTTCGCGCAGGCTGAGCCAGATCATCGTTCCGAGCACGATGATTACAAAGGAAAAGCCAATCATAACAATCCAGATCGGCCTGTACTTTGTGATAAGTGGTACAAACATTGACTTTGGGGACAACTTCCAAAACCTCTCTGCCGCAAAATGATTGGGAACCCCGGTACTGAGAGCCCGGTTTCGCCCGTCAGTGTATTTCCGAAACTGAAATGGGGCTAGCTTACCTGGATGAGCCGTCGTTGCCTATCCCCAAAAATTGGTCGGTTTTCTCCCTTATCAAGGGGATTTCGCATTGTTGCCCTTTGACGCATCCTCACCGCGCATTTTTTTGAAGGAGCAAAACCGAACTATGAACCTGGTCAAGTTTGATACCTGGAAAGAAGATCTTTCCTCTGGATTTCTGGTCTTTTTGATCGCCCTCCCACTTTGCCTTGGGATCTCAATTGCCAGCGGGTTCCCGCCCGTGGCCGGGATTCTGACGGCGATTGTCGGCGGCATTCTTTCAACTTTTTTGGGAAGTGCCCGGTTAACCATCAAGGGCCCGGCGGCGGGCCTCATCGTCATTGCGCTCGGCGCCGTGACCGAACTGAGTTACGGCGACCCCGTGGCCGGGTATAAACGCGCCCTGGCCGTCGGCGTGGTGGCTGGCGTGCTGCAGATTATCCTGGCGCTGATCGGGGCCGGAACCATTGGCCAACTGATGCCATCTTCGGTTGTTCACGGGATGC
>DAOQNB010000976.1:0-2711 GCA_035335845.1 Acidobacteriota bacterium
AAGAACCAAGAACCAAGAACCAAGAACCAAGAACCAAGAACCAAGAACCAAGAACCAAACACCAGTCAGCAGGCACCCGCAACCCAACCAGCCTTCACGTAGGAAACCACCTATGGTTCCAGTAAGTCAATTACCACATCTGTTGTGGAAAACAATCTGGGATATGTTTGACAAAGGGTGTGTCGGCTATGCCAAAGAAGCTGCCTACTCATTTATTTTGTCCTTTTTTCCCATGTTGTTGTTTTTGACAGCCTTGTTTGCGATTTTGGGACGTGACTACATGGGTGAAATTCTCACGACGCTGCGAAGTGTATTACCGCCCCATAGTCATGCGCTGATTCAAGAATACATCCAGGCTTTTTTCCAAAACCAGCCATCACTTGGGATTTTGTGGGCGACTGCGATTGCAACGCTGTTTCCGGCTGCCGGGCTGATGGGAACGTTTTCCAAAGCCTTTGATCACATTTATGAAAACCCCAACCGGCGATCATTTTGGGCTGACCAGGGTATTTCCTACCTGATGGTCGTGATTGTTGGCGCACCCCTCCTGGTTGCGACCATCGCGACAGCGGCTGGAACCAGCTTTGAACGGATGATCGTTGGGAAAATGGGGAATGAGCATATTTTCAGTGTGGCGTGGTTTTTGGGACGCTGGGCAATTGTTTTTGTGACCGTGATGCTGATTGCCATGCTGCTCTATCATTTTGGACCCAGTCGAACACCCGCCTGGCGGCATATTGTCCCCGGTGCGATGCTGGCCTCATTTTTGTGGATCTTGCTCACGCTCGGATTTGGGGCCTATGTGTCAAATTTCGGGTCCTATACCTTGTATGGAAGTCTGGCGGTGCCCATTATTCTGCTGGTCTGGATGTATTTTTCAGCACTGGTCATGTTAATCGGAGCGGTGTTTAACCGGCAATGTGAGATCCATGTGGATTGCTCACTATCACCCGAATCGCGAAACATTTCAAACCATCCTGAATACCTGCGACGATCAATGGCACCAGAAAAAGGACTTGTCCGCGAAGCTTCGAAATCGCCCCAGCTTCGAAAGCACCAAAAGTCAAAATCGAAGTCCACCTCCCCAACCCCCAACCCTCAACCCCCAACCCCTAAATCCAAATTATGACTACTCCTGTCACTCCCAAACTTGCTGCCGGAATTGTCTTACTTCGCCAGTCTTCCGTGACTGGCTGGGAATTTTTCTGGGCCCGGCGCTCCAATAAAATGCCGTTTATGAGCGGTTTTCATGCGTTTCCCGGTGGCCGGTTAGATAAATCGGATGCGGAACTGACGATTGAGCAGGCATCATCGCCTGAACAGGCAGCTCTGTGCGTCTGTGCGATTCGCGAAGCATTTGAAGAAGCCGCCATCTTGATTTCACCTGATGCTCACAAACTGACGGTCGAAGAAAGACTTACCGCCCGCACTGCTTTGATGCAGAATCAATTGACGTTCGCTGAATTTGTCAACCGGCATAGCCTGCGGCTTGATGCGCGCCTGCTGGTTCCGGCTGGTCGCTGGGTGACGCCGCCCTATGCGGCCCGGCGCTTTGACACCTGGTTTTACACGGCTGAAATTCCAGAAGGGCAGGAACCCGAACTCTGGACCGATGAACTCGAACACGGTACCTGGGCCACGCCGCTGGAGGCCGAACGCCGCTGGGCGGATTTGCAGGTTTTGCTGGCGCCGCCGACGCTGCATACCATCCGGGGCATTGGTCGCTGGATTGAAACTGGTGCGGGAGAAAAACGTGATTGGGGACATCTGACGCGTCTCTTGACCAATATCCCTGAAGCCAATGGCAAACCAATTGAGTGGATTGAAACCCGACCTGGCATTTTTGTGTTTCCAGTTCGAACCCCGACGCTGCCACCTGCCACTCATACCAACTGCTATTTAATTGGAGATCAAGAGCTTATCGTGATTGATCCGGCTTCGCCCTACGCAGATGAACAGGCGCGACTGGATGCCCATCTGGCTGATTTACGGGAACGCACCGGTGCTCGGGTGCGTGAAATCTGGCTCACCCATCATCATCCCGATCACGTTTCAGGGGTCGAACACGCCCGCACGACGTGGGGTGTCCCGGTGGCTGCACATCCCAAAACGGCTGAATTGCTCAACGGCAAAGTTACGGTTGACCGGTTTTTGAATGATGGAGACGTGCTGGAACTTTCAGGTAATCCCGGCTGGCGACTTCGTGCCATTTTCACACCGGGTCACGCTCCAGGGCATTTATGTTTTTTGGAAGAAAACAGCCGCGCAATTGTGACTGGCGATATGGTGGTGGGACTGGGTTCGGTCCTGATTGCCCCTCCGGATGGCAACATGCAACTCTATCTGGATTCACTGGAAAAGCTTTCAAAACTGTCACTTACCATGATTTTGGGTGGCCATGGTCAGGCAATGGGCAGCCCGCAAAAGCACATTGCCAGCTATATCAAACACCGCCTGGACCGCGAAGCGCAGATTCTTGCAGCCATGACGACTGGGGCCGAAACGATTGATGACATTGTCAAAATTGCCTATGCCGCGACCCCGGTGGAAATGCACCCGTACGCCGCACTTTCAGTCAAAGCCCATCTGGAAAAACTTTTGAATGAACAACGGATTACTCCAGTTGGCGAAGCCCGGTGGCAGGTGGCCGGGTGATGGAATGAAGAATGAAGAATTGAGAATGAAGAATGAAGAATGAAGAATTGAGAATG
>DAOQNB010000977.1:0-2706 GCA_035335845.1 Acidobacteriota bacterium
CTCGCTATCTCACCCAATCAGAACAACAGGTCTTTGAGTTTATGTCTGGCGGGAAAAAAACCACTGACTGGACAAAATTATGGTGGTATATCCTTGGTGGGACAGCTTTTGCATCTTCCGTTATTTCAGTCTTGCCAGCACTTTTTCGACTTTTCGATTTTTTGGAGAAAGAAAATCCATTCTTATTTCCAGTGCTGTTTCCATTTCTAGGAATGATCCTTTTGCTTGGCTTTGGGCTCTTCAATCTCGTTTTGCTGGTCAAGATTTTGCAATTTTCCTGTTCACCAGCTTTTAGTTTTTCCTTTCCTGGATTTCAGTCACATCGAGCCGCAGAAAAAATCATTTCCTACCATGCCGTTTACCCCATTGGATTCTGGGCGATGCTTCGAATTCAATGGAAGCTGTGTTTGATTCGCTCAATTTTGATATTCCCAAGCCTGGCCTTGCTCAGTCTCGGATACTGCAATCTGTTTCAGTATCCACTGGTAACGGGTGTCCAGGTCGCTCTGAAAATAACCTGTATCCTGCTGACAGTATTCATTTTTGGAATGGCTGACTGTTTTTGGAATGGAACTTCGTCTGGAATTGTCTCGGTCTTTAATTTCATCAGTGTGAGCGCTGTCCTGGCGATAGGCGGAGGAATAGCAGGTCTGGGATTTCTTGCAATTTGGAGGCCGACCTGGGAGTTTGCCACGGCCTGGCTCGTGGTGATTGCCGTAACGTTTCTCTGGCTGCGGCTCTTTGGGAAGTTGTATAACCGGGGGAAAGTTGATTTACTGCGCAAAGCCGCTTGAAGGCGGAACTCTCAACTCACCCAATCCACATTGACCATGCAAGAAGCCATTATCCAATCCACCCAATCAGCCGCCATGGCGAGCACCTTTCTCATCCTGCTCGGGGCAGTGCTCAGTGGCATCATTTTCTTCCTCATGTCTGACAACCGTTCGCGTCGGTCTGAATTCTGGGGATACGAGTTCTCCAAAAAGACATCGCTCATCACCGCCGGGCTGCTGTTTTCGGCAATGCTGATCTATGTCTACATTCAGTACTGGACAGTGTTTTATTCATTCAAATTTGACGGGCAATCGTTGGCGCTGCACTATGCCCTTCCTGGCCGAAGTAAAGTTTTGGTTCGAACCGAAATCAAAAATGTGTCTTACCGGCTCGAAAATGCCAAAACGTTTTCCTATTCCCTCATCATTGTTGATCAGACCGGCAAGGAATATGTCAGCATCCCAGGCAAACGCGAAACGATCATTGACTTTGCCCACGAGATTGAAGATCAGCTTCGGAAGTGATGGGCTGGGGACTGGTAACTGGTGCTTCGTTCTTGGTTCTTCGTTCTTGGTTCTTGGTTCTTCGTTCTTCGTTCTTCGTTCTTGGATGGCATTGGTTCCTAAGCACCAGGTACCAAGCACCAAGCACCAAGCACCAGGTACCAGGCACCAAGCACCAAGTACCAAGCACCAATTGCAAACCCACCCCGGTCTGGGTAAGATGTCTGTTTCTTGCCAATTCGCGCTGATTTCCTCCAATCACCGAAAGGCACATTCCATTTTCTCATCTCACACGGTTAGGAACTTCCTCACATGATCACACTTGAATGGACGGCTGAAGGCGTGCGCATGGTCGATCAGCGACGGCTTCCGGTCGAAGAACTGTACCCGGTCTATACAACTTATGAAGGCGTTGCCGAGGCAATTCGGGAAATGGTGGTCCGTGGCGCACCGGCGATTGGCGTGGCTGCGGCCATGGGGATTGCGCTGGGTGTGCAAAATCCTCCGGCCTCCAGCCTTGATGCCCTCGACAAACAATTTGAACTGGTATGTCAGGTCATTGGGGCGACTCGTCCAACGGCAGTCAACCTGTTTTGGGCAATTGAACGCATGAAACGTGTCTATTCCGAAGCCCGCCGCGATGGTAAAACCGTTGCCGATATTGAGGAACGCATCATTCGCGAAGCCCAGGACATGCACGCCGAAGACATCGAAATCAATCGGATGATGGGCAAAAACGGCGCCGATTTGATTCCGGATGGCGCCACGGTTTTGACTCATTGCAATGCCGGCGCACTGGCGACGGCTGGGTATGGAACGGCCCTTGGCGTGATTCGGGCCGCGGTCGAACAGGGCAAAAAGATCGAAGTCTTTGCTGACGAAACCCGGCCCTTCCTGCAAGGCGCCCGGCTAACGGCCTGGGAATTGATGAAAGACAACATTCCGGTCACATTGATTACCGACAACATGGCGGGTCACTTTATGAAAAAAGGCCGCATTACCTGTGCCGTTGTCGGCGCTGACCGGATTGCTGGAAACGGCGACGTGGCCAACAAAATCGGCACCTATATGGTCGCCACACTCGCACACCGGCATCAATTGCCGTTTTATGTAGCCGCCCCAATCTCCACGCTTGACCTCTCACTGACAAGCGGCGACCAGATCCCGATTGAAGATCGAACGCCCACGGAAGTCACCCACGTGGCTGGCAATCGCATTGCTCCGGAAGGCGTCCGCGTGGCCAACCCGGCATTTGATGTCACGCCCAACGAACTGGTCTCGGCCATCATCACGGAACGCGGCGTCGCACGTCCAAACTACACGCAAAGCCTGCGCGCCCTGGTTACCAAAGTACTGGGTGCGTAGGGCATGGTTCTTGGTTCTTGGTTCTTGGTTCTTGGTTCTTGGTGCTTGGTTCTTGGTTCTTGGT
>DAOQNB010000978.1:0-2700 GCA_035335845.1 Acidobacteriota bacterium
GATCAAGCTCAATTTGAAAAAATCCAGGGCATTGGCCTTCTGATCAACCCGGTGCTGATTGTCGAAGTGCTTTCCCCCCAAACGGAAGCTTTCGACCGGAAAGAAAAATTCGAAGCCTACAAAGCACTTGAAAGTGTACGGGAATACCTGCTGGTCGCCCAAAACACGCCGCACATCACCCGCTTCGTCAGGCAGGAAACCGGTGAGTGGAAACGGTTTGACGTGGGCAGTCTGGACGCAGTTCTGATGCTGGAAGCCATTGACTGCCAGTTGGTGCTTGCTGATGTCTATGCCAACGTCGTGTTTGAGTAAGCCCTCAACCCGCTCCATCTTTTCCTAACTCATAATTCATAATTCATAATTCATAGTTTGCTGGTGGTGAACTGATGACCGGAAAACAAAAACTTGAACTCACCTGGATTGGTAAGGAAAACCGCCCTCGACTTGAACCCCGCATCCTGCTTGAAGATCCCGAAAAATCCCACCACGCCCCGCATCGCGTCACCGAGAACGACCTGTTCGACAACCGCCTCATCTTCGGCGATAACCTGCTGGCATTAAAGGCGTTGGAGCAGGAATTTGCTGGCAGGATCAAGTGCATCTTTATTGACCCTCCCTACAACACCGGGAGTGCATTTGAACATTATGACGATGGAATCGAGCATTCACTTTGGCTTTCATTGATGCGTGATAGGTTAGAAATTCTTAAAACCTTACTTACTGAAGATGGTTCAATTTGGATAACGATTGACGATAATGAAGCACACTATTTGAAGGTTCTTTGTGATGAAGTACTTGGTCGAGCCCAATTCATCTCCAACATTGTTTGGCAAAAGCGTACCTCCAGAGAAAATCGAGCAGCTATTGGTTCTGCACACGACCATATCCTTCTTTATACCAAACGTAGACCTACAGAATGGAAAAACAGCAGGAATCTGCTTGATCCAAATGATAGTGGATATTCAAATCCAGATAATGATATTCGTGGCCTTTGGCGTTCGATCCCATTTAGTGCGCAGGGATTTCGGAAAAACCAAATGTATAAAATCATCACCCCATCGGGAATAGAAGTAATCCCACCAAAGGGGCGCTGTTGGGGGGCAACTGAGCCTGAATTTCAGAAACTCTTAGCGGAGAAACGAGTTTATTTTCCAAGTGATGGTTCAGGTAGACCTCGAATAAAGCAATTTAAAGGGGAGGAAAAAGGATTAGTACCAATGACTTGGTGGGAAGCAGAATTAGCTGGAGATAATGAAGAGGCTAAAAAGGAAATCCTCAGTCTTTTTCCGGAGTCAGAACTTTTTGGAACGCCCAAACCAGAACGCTTACTCCAAATGATCATTCATATTGCGAGCAATCCTGGTGATTGGGTCTTGGATTCTTTTGCTGGCTCAGGAACAACTGGCGCTGTTGCCCACAAAATGGGCCGCCGGTGGATCATGGTTGAACTCGGCGAGCATTGTCACACCCACATCATGCCACGCCTCAAAAAAGTGATTGACGGCGAAGACCCCGGCGGAATCACCAAAGCCGTGGAATGGAAAGGCGGTGGCGGGTTTCGGTACTTTCGGCTGGCACCATCACTGCTGGAAAAAGATAAGTGGGGCAACTGGGTCATCAACCAGAAATTTAATGCCGCGATGCTGGCGGAGGCACTGTGCAAACTGGAAGGATTTACCTATGCGCCCAGCGACTCGGTGTACTGGCAACACGGGTACTCAACCGAGCGCGACTATATTTTTGTGACGACACAGCGGCTCACACCGGATCAATTCCAACAACTCAGCGAAGAAGTTGGACCAGAGCGAACACTGCTGGTGCTTTGCGCTGCATTTCGAGGTGATTCCGATCAATTTTCCAACCTCACCGTGAAGAAAATTCCAAAACATGTCCTCAATCGTTGCGAATGGGGACATGACGACTACAGTTTGAAAATCGAGAACCTCCCCAAAGCCCCGCCCAAGAAAGGGCAACCATCGCTCTTTGACCTGGAAGGAGGTGACCGATGAACCGCCACGTCAACGCCATTTCCGGACGCCTGAGTTTACGACCACCCCAACGCCGCTCGCTCGAAATCCTGGACCGAATCACTGAAATTGTCCCGCTCAAAAAAGATGTTGACCTGGAAGCCGCACTGACTGCGATTCGAAGCGAATTCCCGACCGTGACCAATTTTGAGCGGGATTTCCCGTCACTGTGTTTTGCATTGGCCACGGGCGTCGGGAAAACCCGATTGATGGGAGCGTTTATCAGTTACCTGCATCTGGCGCACGGCTTTAAAAACTTTTTTGTGCTGGCACCCAATTTGACGATCTATGAAAAACTACGGCGGGAATTTGAAGACCCCAGTCATCCCAAATATGTCTTTACCGGCATTGCCGAGTTTGCAACTGACCGGCCATTGATCATTACCGGTGACAATTATGAAACCGGAGCCGGAACGCGCCGGGATTACTTGCCAGGTTTTGAAAGAAGGGTCAGCGTCAATGTGTTCAATATTTCCAAGATCAATTCCGAAGTCCGGGGCGGGAAATCGCCACGCATCAAGCGCCTTTCAGAATACATTGGTGAAAGTTATTTCGATTATCTGGCGGGGTTAAAAGACCTGGTGTTGATTATGGATGAATCACACCGGTATCGGGCATCGGCTGGCGTGCGAGCCATCAACGAACTGAAACCAGTGTTGGGGCTTGAACTTAC
>DAOQNB010000979.1:0-2695 GCA_035335845.1 Acidobacteriota bacterium
GCTGGCCAAAAAGGTGCGTGAAGTGTTAGAAGAGAAAAATGGAAGAAGCAAAAGAACGAAGTCGTGAAATGGTGACAGCAAAGACCCATTCGGAGTGAGGGTATCAGGTTCAGGGTTTGGGGAAATACACTTCTTTCAATGAATTCGCTTTCCTGTAATACAATGCCTGGGTTGCACCATGGTATGATTCGATACTTGTGAGTTTGACCGGGCAACCCCACACGCACCTCTGGATTGACGACTCGTTCCTTGCCCCTCGCTCTTTCCTTACTCATTCACTCCATTGTAGAAAGCTGGGATTGAACCCAATGCTGATGGTCATCATGGATTTTCTCTACCAGGTATTTCAAACTCAATCTGACCCTCTTGCATTCCTGGGATTGATTGTGGGCAGCAGCTTTCTGGTTGTTATCCTGGTGACGTCAGGAGGGTTTCTCTTTTTTCGCAATCTTACCCAAAAACCTCACGCCCCGGAGGTCAGTGAGGCGCGTCGAAAGCGATTGCATTCGGCTATTTCCACACCGCCGTTGCAGTTGCTGGGATTTTACCCGGTTGTCACACTGGTGTTGATCTATCTGGTGGTTGGGGCAACCTGGATCCTGGTGTCTGATCAAGTGATTTCAAGCCTGATTCGGGACCCGGAACTCATCAGCCGGCTGCAGACTTACAAAGGCTGGTTTTATGTCTCAGTGACGGCGATCTTGCTTGGGGCCCTGACGCAACGCTATTTGAATCAGCTTCGCTGGGCAGAACGGGAACTCTACGAAAGTCAAAATTGCCTGGCTGGCATTATTGCTTCGGCACTCGATGGAATCATTATTGTTGAAGAACAACGTGGAATTACGCTGTTAAATACAGCGGCTGAACGCCTTTTTGGCCGCACCACGGCTGAGCTTTTTGGAAAACCACTCAAAGTACTGATCCCAGATTGTGTCCAACTGGCCTCTGATTCACAGTCGCCAGAGAAACAATCTGCCGCCACTCAACTGGGAAATCTGTGCCTCTCCTATGGATTGCGGGCCAGTGGCGAATCTTTTCCTATCGAGGCCACGATTTCCCGCATTGAAGTTACTGGGCGGGCCTTCTTTACCGTGATTTTACGCGACATTACCGAACGCAAACGAGTGCAGGAAGAGATGCAACGGTTTATCTCGGGCAGCCCAGCCGTGATTTATGCCTTAACCGTCGAACCCGGTCACCCACGTACCATCTGGGTCAGTAAAAATGTCGCTGACATTACCGGATACACCCTGGCTGAAGTTATGGCCGATGATTGGTGGGAACGCAATGTTCACCCAGAAGATAAAGCACGGGTGAATGTGCTCGGGGCAATGGTTCATACCGTCGGGCACCAGATTTCGGAATATCGGTTTCGTCGCAAAGACGGAAGCTACTTTTGGGTCCGCGATGAATCTCAGTTATTGCGGGATGAGCAGGGAATTCCAACCGAAATCGTTGGTTCCTGGTCAGACATCACTGAGCGGATTGAACTCGAAGACCAGTTACGCCAGTCACAAAAGATGGAAGCCATCGGCAAACTGGCGGGCGGTGTGGCGCACGACTTCAACAATTTGCTGACGGTCATCATCGGCTATAGCGATTTGTTGCTGCGACGGATGGCGGAGTATGACCCCAAACGCAACTATGTCACCGACATCCGACAGGCCGGAGAACAGGCGTCTTCTCTAACCCGGCAGTTGCTTGCCTTTAGCCGGAAGCAGATTCTGGAACCGAAAATCCTGGATCTCAATGAAATCGTGACCAATATTGAAAAAATGCTCCGCCGGTTGATCGGCGAAGATATTGTCCTGACCTCAGTGTTAGGCCCGGCATTAGGGAAAGTCAAAGTTGACCCAGGTCAAATCGAGCAGGTGATTATCAATCTGGCGGTCAATGCCCGGGATGCGATGCCTGAGGGGGGACGGTTGACGATTGAAACCAGGATGGTCGAGTTTACCGAAGACTTTTGCCGCCTGCATCCTGACTATAACCCTGGCTGGTATGTTCTGCTGTCTTTAACCGATACCGGCTGTGGCATGACGGCTGACGTCAAAAATCGCATTTTTGAACCGTTTTTCACTACCAAGGAACAGGGCAAAGGCACCGGACTTGGATTGGCGACGGTGTTTGGGATCCTCAAACAAAGCGAAGGACATATCGAAGTCAACAGCGAAGTTGGGTGTGGCACCTGCTTCAACATTTACCTGCCGGTCATCAAAGAACAATGGGAACCCGAGGCGTCAAATACCCTGGAATTGCTCAGACCTGGACACGAATCAATTTTATTGGTGGAAGACGAACCTGTTGTCCGCGAAGTCACCAAACAATCACTGGAAGCCTTTAGTTACCACGTCATCGAAGCCAGTAGCGGCCAGGAAGCCCTCGACCTGCTCAAAACCACGTCTGAACCAGTTGCTTTGTTGATCACTGACGTGGTGATGCCTCAAATGAATGGCCGGCAACTGGCAGAACAACTCCGGAGCAAATTTCCAGATTTAAAAGTCCTGTTTATGAGCGGTTACACCGATGATGCCATCGTCCGGCACGGGGTTCTCGATGCCAATGTGGCGTTCCTCCAAAAACCATTCACTCCGACCGCACTGGCCAAGAAGGTGCAAGAAATTTTGGAACGGAAGCAGCATGAAGAATGAAGAATGAAGAATGAAGAATTGAGAATGAAGAATGAAGAATTGAG
>DAOQNB010000980.1:0-2685 GCA_035335845.1 Acidobacteriota bacterium
AGATTATTCAAGGTCGAGGCTAGGGACGGATGATCTTGGCCCAAAAGGTGCTCATTCATCGTCAATGCCCGCTGATAGAGTGCCTCAGCCTGAGCAAAGTCGCCTTTGGTACTGTACAAAGCGGCACCATCATTAAGAACTTTTGCAATGAGCGAATGCTCTGGACCCAGGCGTTTCTCAAGGCTGGCGAGTGAGCGTCGAAACAGTGGTTCAGCCTGTTCATACTTTCCTGTAATTCGCAGCAAGCAGGCAAGCTCATTGAGACTCACAGCCGTTTCCGGGTGATTGGGCCCCAATACTTTCTCACGCAGCCCAATCACCTGCTGGTACAATTTGAGCGAACGATCATAGTTGCCCATCGCCAGACAAAGCCCGGCCAGATTGTTCAGACAGGTGATGGTTTGTGGATGCTCCGGGCCAAGCGCTTTTTCCCAAATTTCAAGTGCCCGCGCCAGCAAGTGTTCAGCCTGATTGGTCTTTCCCATCGCCCGGTACAGCATTCCCAAATTATTGAGCGTGGCACCGGTTTGTGGATGCTCGGGCCCAAGCGCTTTCTCGATGATTGAGGAAGATCGCTGATAGTACCTGAGCGCGGTTTCAAAGTTGCCTTTGCTCTTAGAGAGCTGGCCCAGATTGTTGAGCGTGATCGCCGTATCAAGGTGCTCTGGACCGGCGACCTTTTCACAAATCGCCAATGCCTTTTGATAATAGGATTCAGCTTTCGAACTCTCATCCGTCGAAGCCAACACATCCGCCAGATTATTGTAGGCAGCAGCGGTCTCCATATGTTCCAGTCCAAAATTCTGCTCAGCCAGGGTTACCGCTTGTTGCAAAACCGCCTGTGCGCTCGCGTATTTTCCAGCCTGACTGAGCGCCGATCCTTCATTCAAGAGCCGATTAAATTCATTTCCCACCTGAACCTGCTGGGCTCTTTTTTGGTCTTGCGGCGTTGCCCGGCGCAAGGGTTCACAGGTGATCTGATACTTGCCCGGCTCGGCAGCCGGGTCAGGGGCTTTGATCTCAAGAGTGTAGGTTCCTGATTGCCTCACAATCAGCACGACTGGTTCCGGGCCATCAGGACCATTTGGGCTATCAACTTCGGTTACTCGCTTTCCATCTGGTCCAAGTAACCGGACTACGACATCAATTCCCTGCTGCTCAACACTCAAATCAAGGAATTGCCGGGCTTTTAAACGAATCTGGAAACGATTGACCTCTCCACCTTTGAGTTCCTGGTTAATGATTTTGCCAGGGACAAGAACCGGAGCTTGCAAAGCAAGTTGATTGGAAAATTGTGGTGATGACGGCGCCGGTTGTATGCCAGATACGACACCACCAGATCTGAGGAACAAAAGGAGCGAGAACGCAACAAGTTTTTGGATTGTTAGCATAAAAACCCCTGGCCAATCGTGAGCATAAAACCATGATGGGTTCAGGGTTCAGGAACATACCAGAAGGGTATTGATTCGACGGCCCTTGCTCCTAAAACCTGATTCCAGAATCGTAAAACGAATCTGCCGTGCCCCATTGTGAAGCACGGCAGGCGTATTCGTCAAAATTCAATTATTTTTTATGGAGTCCTGATGTCACTCATTGATTGACCACCTATGGTGATTTCGGCATCTTCACCTGGGTCTGCTGTTTGGCTCAATACCCCACCAGAACTATCACCAGCTTTAATTCCAGACGTTACTTGAAGCAATTCTTGTTCGTTGTTGATTTCAGACATATATTACCTTGTGTGATTAAAGATAGGAGACCTATCTTTTGGATGTGTTAGCTGACAACGTCAACCCTACTGAATAGGGCCGGCTGAAGTCAATCCCTTCGAGCCATCCATTTGTGCTTCCAGGATTGACTATTCGCGACTCGCTTTCCCTCGCTTCAAGGGTTCCCACCCGCCGGATAAGATAAAACTCGCCCAGTAGAAAGGATGCGCTCGCCCAGGGCGTTTTAAAAAGTCCAGCCGTACCTGGCGCAGTGCCGATGACCGCCCCATTCCCTGCCTGAGAAGTCGGTAATATTTGATCATCAGATCCCGTGTTCCGCTATCTGAGACCGGCCACAGGCTCACCACCTGGCTTTCCGACCCGGCCAGAACCAGCGCCCGGCGCAGTCCATAGACCCCATCTCCATTTTTTACTTCGCCAAGCCCGGTGTCACAGGCCGATAACACCACCAGCTTGGTTCCCCACAGATTGAGTCCGGTGACTTCCAGGGCAGTCACGATGCCATCGTTTCCCGATTCATCAGTGGGTTGGTTGGCGCCGGCAAAAAATAAATAAGAGCGCAGCAATGGATTTGCCTGCCTGAGCAGATCAAGATCCTCGGGACTCATATCCTCTGATCTTCCGAGCAGGCGACTGGTTTCAAGCGTACCTGCAACTGATTGCAGCACATCGGCCAGAAAATACCCGTGGGTGCCGATATGGAGAAATTCCGGTCGGTTGGCCTGAGTCAAAACACTTTCGGTTGACTGGCTATCGAGAAAAACCAGGGCGTCGGGAAATATCGCCTTGAGTTGTTCGGCTTCAGCAACGGTTCCAGCCAATCGGGAAAGAGGGGAATATTGCTTTCCGAGCAGGTGCGGTCCGGCCCCACTGGCATAATCCGGGTTGGCAATCACGATTGGAGGTTGTTGACTGCTGATGCTGGTTGGAAATCGCAGCAGATCCCGGCCACTGG
>DAOQNB010000981.1:0-2684 GCA_035335845.1 Acidobacteriota bacterium
ATTCCAGGTGAGCAATTGATATGAGCTTTCCGGGCAAATTTGCTAAGCTTTCCTCTTCAACCTCCTCCCACTCCTCAACTTTTTTGCGAGTGGTCCGGTTTATTTCTTCAAAAGAGGTCAGAATTCTGATGGAAAGCGTGTGGCAGGATATCCGGTTTTGTGTCCGGATGTTGCTCAAGAGCCCTATCTTTACTGTGGTGGTGGTACTTACCCTGGCTTTTGGAATCGGTGCCAATTCAGCCATTTTCACGGTTATCAACGCCGTTTTGCTCCAACCCCTGCCCTTTGAAAAACCGGCTGAGTTGATGTTTGTCCACGATAAAACCCCAGCCATGCCAATCACTTCGATTACATATTTGAATTATGTGGATTGGCGGGATCAGACCCAGGTCTTTGAGTCATTAGGGGTTACGCGACTGGCCACGGTGACACTGTCGGGGATGGGAGAGCCGGAACGAATTAGCATCCGCATGGCGACGGCTAATTTTTTCCAGCTTTTGCGGATAAAACCATTGTTGGGGCGATTGTATACTCCCGAAGAGGATCGCCCTGGTGCCCCCCCGGTGATTGTTTTGACCTATCAAGGATGGAAAAATCGATTTGCCGGATCAATGGAAATTCTTGGAAAAACAATCAATTTAAATTCTGAAATCTATACGGTGATTGGGGTCTTACCCGAGGAATTCCAGTATTTTCAGGTTGTTGAAGGCTGCGTCCCGCTTTACCCCTGGGCGGCAAACCTCCCTGATGACCGAAGCTGGCGACCCAATCTGTATGCGCTTGGCCGCTTAAAGCCTGGAAAAACGATCCAGGAAGGTCAGGCTGAAATGGATGTGATTTCACATCAACTGGAAGAGAAGTATCCAGAAACGAACAAAGGCTCACGGGCGATGGTAGTTCCGTTGACTGAAATGTTTGTTCGAGGGGTTCGACCATCGCTGCTGATTATGGTGGCTGCGGTGGCCCTGGTGCTTCTGATTGCCTGTGCCAATGTCGCAAACCTGTTTTTAGCCCGGGCGTCGTCACGATCAAAGGAAATTGCGATTCGTTCGGCCTGTGGTGCCAGCCGTGGCCGGATTGTCCGGCAACTGGTGACCGAAAGTTTATTACTCGGCCTGGTCGGAGGGGCCGCTGGGTTGCTGGTCGCCAATTGGGGGGTCGAATTTCTTGTAAAATTTGCGCTTCCAAACTTGCCTCGGGCCACCGGGGTGCGCATTGATCTTCAGGTGCTTGGTTTTACGGTATTGCTTTCAATCGGCACCGGCTTGTTGTTTGGATTGGTACCAGCTTTTCAGGTGGCGAAAATTGACTTACGGGAATCACTCAATGATGAGGCGAAAGGCTCAACCGCCAGTGCCCAGCAACAACGTTTGCGGAGTTTACTGGTTATTTCAGAAGTTTCTCTGGCCCTGGTGTTATTGATCGGCACGGGTCTGATGATCAAAAGTTTTTTCCGACTTCAGCAGGTCACGCCAGGGTTTCCGACGGCCAACCTCTTGATCGTTGATGCGCCGATGATTGAAAAACTCTATCCGCGACCCGAACAGCGCCTGGCAGTGGCTGACCAGATTGTAGCGCGTCTGGCGGATCTCCCCGATGTCAAAAATGTCAGTTTAACGACCCAACCTCCACTGAGCGGGAGCGGGTTGATGATTCATTTTAATATTGATGGGAGGCCACCCAAAGATCCAACCGAATACACGATGGCTGCCTATCGGTCCGTTACCCCAAATTTCTTTGAAACCATGGGGATTGCGAGATTACAGGGGAGAGGATTTTCTGATCAGGATTCCATCGAGCGCCCGCGAGTGGTGATCCTCAATGCGACAATGGCCCGCACCTTTTTCCCAAATGACAACCCGCTTGGAAAGCGAATTCAACTTGGCGCCTATCCGGATCCGAAAGAATCGTGGATGGAAGTTGTTGGAATTGTTGGAGATATAAAGCAATACCTCGAAGAACCCGTTATGCCGGAGTTCTATGTCCCATATGCTCAAGACCCAATGGCGACAATTTCGATCATTGCCCGGACACGAAATGAACCGACAAAACTCATTCCTCAAATTCGAAGTCTGTTGCGCGAAGTTGATCGAACGCTCCCGATGGCCAAACCGCGCACCATGGATGAAATCATGCAATGGGCGGTGGTTCAGCCTCGAAATCGGACCATTTTGATCAGTATTTTTGCGGGGGTGGCGTTGTTGCTTTCGGCAATTGGGGTCTATGGCGTGATGGCGTATTCGGTGAGCCAGCGAATTTACGAAATTGGAATCCGGGTGGCGCTCGGGGCGCAGGAGCGGGATATTTTTGTTTTGATTTTGAGTCAGGCTATGAGTCTGGCCTTTATTGGGATTGGATTTGGTCTGGCCAGTTCACTGGCACTAACCCAATTTTTAAGGTCATTTCTATTCAATGTAACCAGCACTGACCCCGCCACTTTTGTCGGAACCTCCGTTTTGCTTTTTTCAGTAGCGATTGTGGCTTCATTTCTGCCAGCAAGGAAAGCAGCCAAAACCGAACCGATGGTGGCCATCCGGTTTGATGCCATGGATTAGTGGGCTTGAGGTTAAAGAAAGCGGGCTGAAGAAAACGGGCTCGGCGCTGAAGACGTCGGGCTCAGGGGATGAACCCCGTTTTCTTCAGCCCCGAGCTTGCGAGTCTTCAGCCCTCAGCCCGTTTTCTTC
>DAOQNB010000982.1:0-2678 GCA_035335845.1 Acidobacteriota bacterium
GATTACCCCACCGGCTGGATGAAAAGCGAAACCCATTACCGTCCATTTTGGAATCTCGAAGGCCCGATAACCCATGTCGGTTTTGGTATTGCCAAAGGCAGTGACGGAAACTGGTATGTGGTGGCCGTGTTCGTCAACCAATAAATCATCGGTACTCATATCATTGACCCTGAACCCTGAACCCTGAACCCTCATTGGTATCATATATTTGCAAACTTCCCTGGCGCAAAACGCCCAGGTTCTGCTCAGACTTTCTTCCAGGACAAAAGAGGATTGAAGACTATGTTGAAGACATTTCGACTCATAACCGTGATTAGCTTGATACTTGTGGCCGTTGCCACCAGTTTTGCCCAGGACGATGAACAATTGAAGAAAGCTTTACTGGAGGCGGCGAAAGCCGGCAACGCTCCAAAAGTGAAAGAATTACTTGATCAGGGCGCTTTTATAGCGGCACGGGATGAACAAACCGGGAAAACCGCATTGCATCTTGCCGTCGCCAGCGGAAATGTGGATTCGATTAACCATATGCTCTATGCCTATCGGTCATTCACCGTTGACAAAGCGTCCTTCCAGCAAATGAAACCTGAAGACCGACAGGGCTGGATAAACGGTTTGAAGGATTTCGTGTTGGATCGTGACGGAAATACCCCTCTGGTGGATGCTATAAAAGGCGGAAAACCCGAAGTGCTGCAACTGGTTCTTTCCGCAGGGTTTATGACACCCGACCTCGTCAACCTCCCAAACAACAGTACCAATCCAGTGTTATTGGAAACGGTCAAGCAAGGTGATTTGAATATGGTGCGCCTGTTGATCGAGAACGGTGCGAATGTCAATGCGACTGATTCCCTGGGTGTGACGGCTTTAATGCACGCGGCGAATATGGACCGGGTTGATATTGCCAGCCTGCTGATTGAGAAAGGTGCGAACGTCAATGTGAAAACCAAAAGCGGATGGCCAATTCTGGCTGGCATTGCTGAAAAGGGGCCGTCAACGGAAATAGTGCGGTTGCTGCTTGAGAAAGGCGCAAACGTCAATGAGATCGCGCCCCAGGGAGCAACCGCCCTGCTTCAGAATTTGCGGAGTAACCGACAAACGATGGCTGTTCTTCAACTTATGATTGATAAGGGTGCCAATGTAAATGCAGCGGATATTGGCGGGACGACTCCTTTGCACCGGGCTGCCTTTCACCCCAATGGAGAAGAATTCGTCAAATTGCTTCTGGACAGAAACGCCAATCCGAATCTGAAAAACAATGCCGGCCAAACGCCACTGACGATTGCCATCAAGTCTGGCAATACAAAATCGGCGGACTTGCTCAAAGCGCGAGGCGGGCAGTAAGTCGCCCGCAAAGAGAGCTTTTAAGGAGAGAATATATGTACACATTGAAAATCGTGGTCCTGCTCGGGGTGATGTTGCTGATGGTGGCGCTGACCGAACGTGTTTCGGCCCAATCATTGGAAGGTGTCTGGGAAGGCCATGTCCTCAGTGTAAACCGGACAGGAAAAATCCCGGCCAATGCTGCTTTCGACTGGGGAAAAAACCGGTGGGGGCTCACGTTACCAGCCAATTCCTGGGCGAGTTATGATGCCAAACTGGATATCTCGGGCACCTATCGCAACCTGAAGGGGAATTATTCAGCGGATGATAAGAACAACCCCAAGAATTCCGGCCATTATGCCTTTACCGGCAACTTCAACTACGACCAGAAGTTAATGGTCTGGCAGCCCCAGCAAAAGATTGGTGGCCAGACCGATTATGCCAAAACAATCATTCGTTCGTTGACCTACAGCTACGAAGATGGCGACGAGTTTGAATACTTAAAAGGACGGTGGGCGGCTCCGGACGGAGGCACCGGCATTATGGAGTTCCGTCGCAAATACAGCGGGACGCCTCTCAAGGATGACAACGTTGAATCGGACTTCGTTCTGGTCGAAACGGGTGATCATGTCTACACGATCAAAAAAGATGACTTCTATCTGGCGCTCAACGACGACAAATCGGGGATTCTTTCGAAGAAAGATGCCGGAGAAGAGGCTCGAAAATGGAAGTTTGAAGCCGCACCGTCTCAGTTCACCAAAGCCTTTCGCATCGTTCCTGTCGGGAAAGACGACCATTGCCTCAAGGCGGATGACAGTGATGATGGTTCGGTCAGCCTGGTTGAAAAGAGCGATAACCCGGAAGGCGAACAGTACTGGAGGTTTGAGCGCAGCGGCGACGGAGTGATTCTGGTCAATGTCAAACTCGGTGGACGAGGGATGTATATCAACGATGAAGATTCCGGACAAACCATTCTGCGTTCGCGCAACGAAGCGCAACACGCTGAATGGAAACTGGAAAAGGAATAATCTGTTTTGAATTACATTTCGTGGAATTTATTTCGCGAAAGAAGCAGTTGTGAAACAAAATCGGGTTGGGCTATGATGCGGCTGATCCACAGTTCAGGCTTTGGGAATCAGGTTGGGTAATGCCAGGGAAGCCCAGGTTGTTCAAGGGGTTAGCCGTCGTTCTCCAGGTCAAGATCAAGGCAGGGAAGTCAGGATTGAAGTTTTCCCGGATCTCTTCGGATCGGGAGGGAACACATCTCAAGGGGTTGGCATCAAATTTGCACGGGAAATAGTCATTCAGACAGATTTAAATTCCGAAAAGCAAAGCTTTTTGGATTACCTGACCATCCAGAG
>DAOQNB010000983.1:0-2672 GCA_035335845.1 Acidobacteriota bacterium
AACGTCTGTCTGGGGCTGGCCAAATCCTTGCAGCAAACTCGCCGGTAGCCCCAACCGATCAAGCGGCGTGTTTGTTGGAAATTGTGGAATCTGCTGAGGTAAAACCGTGGCCAGAAACCGCAAAAAAGCACGTTGCTCCGCAGTCCGCAATGTTGGGTCAAACGCCTCCAGGGCAGTAAAGGTAACAGGAACTGGCCGTCCAGGAACTGAAAATGAAAGTGGTAAAAAACTGGCCACTCCCCTCTGAGCAGAGGTAATGGAAGCAACACCAGGAGCGTGAAGAAGATCACCTCCGAATTTTATTTGGTGGGTGCCCCGCCCAAGAGCTGCCGTATCACTCAATTGAAATGTATTTACATCCCGATCACCAGGTACCAGTGTGCTTTGCCCAAAGATCACATTCCCCCCAGATGCCAATAAATTGACCTGTGCTCCGGGTGAGGGAGGACGAACTCTCTGGGCTCGATGGCTGACTAAGAACCGGGTTTCATTCACCAGATTGAGCCTCGCATTCACATACATCATTCCTATGGCACCACTCGTGTCTCGAAGCCGCTGCAATCCGGCAGAAGTTTCAGCCGTCAATCCACCAAACGGCTCAAAGTTCCCGTCATAGTTGAACGTGTCATTAAATCGCATCCAGAACGTGGTATTTGGGGTCAGGTTGATATCCAGCTTCCCCAGCACGGCGCTATTACCTGCTGAAAATGGAATTGGGCCATTTCGCACTTGAAATCCCTGGCGCTGGATGGCAGCAATCGTCTCATCCTGAATTGTGACAATATTGCTTTGGCGGATACTTCGCCGCTCAAACGAAGTAAAGAAAAAGGCTTTATCGCGTTTGATCGGCCCTCCGACAATGGCCCCAAACTGGGCTTGTTTAAATGGCGGATCAATCTCCGAGAAAGCATCCCGCGCACTGAGTGCCTCATTACGGAAAAACCCAAAGAGTGTGCCGTGAAACTCATTGCTCCCACCTCGGGTGACAATATTGATAATTCCACCAAGCGAACGCCCAAATTCAGCCGAAAAACTATCGGAAATCACCTGAAACTCGCGGACGGATTCCTGACTGAAGGTTGACCGACCAGCCCCAACGCCAGCGTCATTGTTGTCGAGACCATCCACATTGATATTGTTAAAGCGCGAAGCCTGCCCGTTGAAGGAAAGCTTCGAGGTGGTTGAAACTCCTTGTGATGGGATTCGATCTTCGGTTACACGGGCTGAAATCCGGGAAAAATCCAGAAAATCCCGCTGGTTGATTGGCAAATTATTGACCAGTAACTGGTTAATGATGGTGCTGCTTTCGGTCTTGCGCCGAACCTGGTTTTTTCGGAATTCGTCGTCGGAGGCCGTTACTTCCATCACTTCTTGCGTTCCTTCAATCGCAAGCTGGAAATCAACGGTTTCAGATGTCCCAATCGAAACCGTCACCTCCGATGTCTGTTTGTGAAACCCGGCAGCTTCAACTGTCACCTGATATAACCCTGGCGGCAATTGCACCAACCGGAACTGGCCTGAAGGATCAGTTTGGGTCTGCCGAACCAGGCCGGTTTCGACGCGTTGCGCCGTCAAATTCACTCCGGCAACACCCACGCCTCGAACATCAATCACCAAACCCGTCAGTTCACCTGTGGTCGCACCTCCCGACTGAGCCAGAGCCTGGAAATTGGTTCCACTTCCACAAAATGTTTCTGCTAAGATGACCACACACCAAATCCACAACCTCACATAACATCTCATTGCAATAACTCCCTTTGGGTATGCCTGGTCCTGTGCTGGTTCTGAACTCAAAATCACTATGAAACGGTGTCCATCCTGCAACAGCATTTTCCAAAGTCAGCAACTGTTCTGTCCGCAGGATGGACGAGAACTGGAACCCGGATGTGTTCTGGATGGGAAATATCAACTTGATGACCTGATTGGTGAAGGCGGAATGGGGCAGGTGTATCGGGCTACCCACATTCATATTGGGACACAATTTGCCGTCAAAGTGCTCAAACAAGACCTGGTCTCCGACCCGTCGTCAGTCGAACGGTTTCGGCGCGAAGCCAGGGCGGCGGCCCAGATTCGACACCCAAACGCAGTCCAGGTCACTGATTTCGGCGTTGACCGGGAATCCGGCATGGTTTATCTGGTGATGGAGTTACTGGATGGAATTTCCCTTCGAACACGATTGAGTCAAAAGGAACGAATGTCGCCGGAAGAAATCATGCTGATTCTGGCTCAAGTTTGTTCGGCACTTCATGTAGCCCACTCCAAGGGGATTGTCCATAGAGATATCAAGCCTGACAACATCTTTCTCTCGCACTCTGACACCGCGCCGTTCACCGTGAAGGTCCTTGACTTCGGTTTGGCGAAATTGAAAAAAGCGATTGATGAAACGGCGTCATCCATTACCCAGACGGGTACGTTGCTTGGAACGCCGTGTTATATGTCGCCCGAACAATGCATGGCTGAGCCGCTGGACACCCGCTCGGATATTTATAGCCTGGGCGTCGTGATTTATCAGATGTTTGTCGGAACCGTGCCTTTTCCCGGCCCTGGAATTTCCAAGATTCTCATGCAGCACTGCCAGTTTCCACCGCCTAAACCCCGGCGCAAAGTGCCTGACCTGCCAGTTGTGGTTGAAACAGTGATCCTGCGGGCGCTGGAAAAAGAACCAGCCAACC
>DAOQNB010000984.1:0-2667 GCA_035335845.1 Acidobacteriota bacterium
ACGCAGGTGATGCAAACCCACCCGCTCACGCAGGTGGTACTGACCTACAACCCGCCCGCTCACGCCGGTGGTACTGATTACTCGCCGCTCGCTAATTCCTGGTGCTTATCAAACCCGATGTAAATGCGGGCGTTCGCCACACGTGAAAGCTCACGCAGGGTTTCAAGTTCCTGGAGCCGCATCAGTGCCGGATGCTGGTTGTACGCGTTTGCTGCTTCGGCACGGTCGCGAAGGGCTCGAATTTCGGCTTCGGTTTTGAGGGTGTGGGCCTCAGCTTCGCTTCGGGCAATGGTTCGACGATTGTCCGCCTGGGTTTCGGCTTCGATATGTTGTGACTGAGACCGGGCCTGCGCATCAATTTGCTGAACTTCAGCCTTGGTTCGCGCTTCGATCAACTGAGCCTGGCTCATGCGTTCGGCTGCCAGCACGCGGTTCATGATTTCCTGCAAGTTCCCTGGGAAGATCAAATCCTTCACGTCGGCGCGCAGAATGGCTACACCATAGCTCGCTGCCGCTTCTTTCACATCGTGCCGGATGTCTTCGTTGAGGCGATTGCGGTTGGTCAGAATTTCTTCCAGCGCCATGGATGCCAGTGACCGACGGGCGGCCAGTTGAACATCGCTGTAGAGGCGGTCCTCGTAGTTTTGAACTTCGTGCAGTGCGGCTTTTGGAACCGTGACCCGGAATTGCACCACAATGCTCACCCGAATCGCGACCTTGTCTGAAGTCAAAATTTCCTGACCTTTAATCGTCAAATCCCGTTCGCGGATGTCCACCAGGACGATTTCCACTTTTGGACGGCGGTAAAACCCAAGGTCAAAATGACGTGGAATAACATAGCGCCCGCCTTCCAGAAGTTTGGTGAGGACGCCATCTTCATAATACAACCCACGATGGGTGTCTTTAATAATTACTTCTTTTTTCATGACTTTATCCTCCTGGCAGCACGCTTTCGGGCCTGGGGCTGAGGGCTAAGGGCTGAGGGAAAGGCAGGTTTTTCAGTCAGTTACAAATGGGCGGCTCCGTAGCAGGGGCGATCTGGAGAACGAATTTTCAGATTTGCGGAATCCGAGACACAGCTCGCATTGGGTGATGGAACCACACATGGCCAGTCGCTCCTACCCCTGCCGGAACCATAAGAAATGAGGGCTGGGGGCTGAAGAAGTTGGGCTGAAGATTCGCAGGCTCAGGGCTGAAGAAAACGGGTTTCATACCCTGAGCCCGATGTCTTCAGCCCCAAGCCCCAAGCCCTGGTTTTCTCAGCCCTTCACACACAACACCTGCTTTAAGGTATGCACGACTTCGACCAGGTCGGATTGGGCGTGCATTACGGCATCAATATCCTTGTATGCCGCCGGTGTTTCATCAATCACATCCTTATCTTTGCGACATTCAACCCCGGCAGTCGCCCGGATGTGATCTTCGACGGTAAATCGTTTTTTGGCTTCGTTGCGCGACATGGCCCGTCCGGCGCCGTGGCTGCACGAATGAAAGCTCTCTGGATTGCCTTTTCCGCGCACGATATAGGACCGCGCTCCCATACTGCCGGGGATGATGCCCATATCACCAATTCCTGCACGGACAGCGCCTTTTCGGGTAACATAGACGCTTTCGCCAAAGTGTTGTTCAACCTGAACATAGTTGTGATGGCAGTTCACGACTTCAACTGACGGAGAAAACTCAGGCAATTCACCTGAATCGGTCATCGCGTCAATGATTTGCTCTAACATCAACTTCCGATTCCATCGAGCGTAGTTTTGCGCCCAGGAGACGGCCTCAACGTAGTCGTCAAAATGTTCGGCGCCTTCCATAAAATAAGCCAGGTCCTTGTCCGGCAGGTTATGAAGGTTGCGCATCATGTCCAGTTTGGCCAGTTCGATAAAGTATGACCCAATGCGGTTACCGACGCCGCGTGACCCGCTATGGAGCATAATCCACACGTTGCTGGCTTCATCCAGGCACAGTTCGATGAAGTGATTTCCCGTTCCAAGCGTCCCTAAATGGTTGAGGTCATTGCCACGATTCAATTTGGGATGTTTGGCTACAATTCGATCATACCCTTCTTTGAGTGCCGTCCAGGTTTCAAGCTGACGCGGAGGCGGCGTTCCCCAGGCCCCTCGATCACCGGGGCCTCCGTTGTGGGTTCGTCCGTGTGGAACGGCCAGCTCGATACACTCGCGGAGTTTATGAAGGTTATCAGGGAGGTTATTTGCGTTTAACGTCGTCTGGACCGCACATACACCGCAACCAATATCCACACCCACAGCCGCCGGAATGATCGCGCCTTTGGTTGGAATTACGCTTCCGACCGTGGCACCAATGCCCCAATGCACATCCGGCATGGCGGCAACCCACTTGTAGACAAATGGCAATTGCGAAATGTTGCGCAACTGGCGCTGGGCTTCCTGTTCAATCGGAACGCCCTTCGTCCAGGCTTTAATCGGAACGCCGTCTTTGGTTTCAATCAGGTTATAACCTGGCGGAGTTGTGTCCTGGAGTGTCTCAGTCATGGCAATTTTCTCGGGCGCTTCGGTCTTCTTTTTCCGAACCGGCGCCAAATCTTCAATCAGTTCGTCAGCATCATCGGTCAACATGTCGGCCATTTCAGCCGGAGACAGACGGTGGTTCGCAATTGGGTGGCGTTTGGAATCAATTTTTTTCTTCATA
>DAOQNB010000985.1:0-2665 GCA_035335845.1 Acidobacteriota bacterium
GGGTGGAAGATATGCCGGCGGAAGCCTACGTCCAGTCTGGATTCCGGCTGGCGACGCAAGGCTATGCGGGGGAAGACGTACCAAACACCTCTGATTAGGCTGAGGGAAATACAATTTTTTCAATAATTTAGCCTTCTCTTCATTCGAAGACTTCATTCCGAAATGGTATGAATTTGTGTTGTCTGGGGTGTGGCTCCACCGCAAATTTGATGCCCGTTAATCGTTGCCCAATATGGGACCTTTTCAAGTCGTCTTGACAGCATCACCCCCAGTGAACATCATGTGCTGGCCCTTTACATTTTGGTTACTCCCTCTGCCACTGGCTCATTTTCTGTAAATTCTTGTGTTCTGGCAGGTTGTGACTGCTTCTTGCAGGCCGAGATGTAAAGCAACAAACGGCCTATCCAAGTTTTCGCGGCTGTCCCCCTCGGCACTTCGATCCAAAATGCACACTGACACTCTAGCAATTGAGCCTTTGCTTTGTCTTTTGACAGACCAGGGCCGTGTCGTCGTGTGTGTTTTTTCAGTTCCCGAGGTTGGCGCCTGCGACCATCTTTATTGAGATTGTGAAGAGAGGAAAAATGGACCCAAAAACTGTCCTTCAATATGCTGTTGACAAACAAATCAAGTTTGTTGATGTCCGCTTTACCGATCTGCCAGGAAGCTGGCAGCACCTGACGTTTCCCATCAGTGAATTGCACGAAGACACATTTGAAAATGGCTTTGGCTTCGACGCATCGAGCTTGCGCGGATGGGCGGCGATCAATGAAAGCGACATGCTCTTGATTCCGGACCCGACCCGATTCTGGGTGGATCCGTTCTTCGAAGAAGACACCCTGTGCCTGTTTGCGGATGTGGTTGATCCGATTACCAAAGAAGGTTACCCGCTTGATCCCCGCTCAGTTGCCAAACGGGCGGAAAGCTATTTGAAATTTACTGGTCTGGCGGATACGGCGTATTTTGGCCCGGAAGCTGAATTTTTTGTTTTTGACAGCGTCCGGTACAAAAATGATCCCAATTGCGCCATGTATGAGTTTGATTCAGTCGAAGGCAACTGGAACAGCGGTCGCAAGCAAGACAACCTTGGTTTTCGGATTCGGACCAAGGAAGGGTATGTTCCAGTGCCGCCGATGGATTCGCTCCATGACCTGCGCTCGGAAATTATGATCAACCTGGAATCAATTGGTATTCACCCGGAATGCCACCATCACGAAGTCGCGACTGGCGGCCAGTGCGAAATTGATTTCCGGTTTTCAACCCTGCTGGGCACGGCTGATAACGTGTTGCTCTTTAAGTACATTGTCCGCAACACGGCCTATCAGTATGGGAAAGCGGCAACCTTTATGCCCAAACCGCTGTTTGGCGACAACGGCTCGGGGATGCACTGCCACCAGTCACTCTGGAAAGACGGAAAACCACTCTTTGCCGGGGACAACTACGCCGGATTGTCGGAAATGGCGCTCCATTACATCGGCGGTCTGCTCAAACATGCTCCGGCGATCATTGCCTTTGCAGCGCCAACGACCAATAGCTACAAGCGATTGGTGCCTGGGTTTGAAGCCCCGGTCAACCTGGCGTACTCAGCCCGCAATCGGTCAGCGGCGATTCGGATTCCGATGTTTTCATCCAATCCAAAACAAAAACGACTGGAATTCCGACCGCCGGATCCAAGCTGCAACCCATACCTGACCTTTGCTGCCTTGTTGATGGCCGGTCTGGATGGAATTCAGAACAAAATTGATCCCGGAGATCCGCTTGATAAGGATATTTATGATCTGGAGCCGGAAGAGTTGAAGAAAGTGGCCAGCTTGCCGGGGTCGCTTGAAGAATCACTCAATGCGCTTGAAAAAGATTATGAGTTCCTGCTCAAGGGCGATGTCTTTACCGAACAACTCATCGAACGTCACATTTCCTACAAGCGCAAGCGCGAAGTGGATGTGATGCGCATGCGGCCACACCCACTCGAATTTCAGATGTACTTTGATATCTAATGCCAGTTTGTGGTCAGTGGTCAGTGGTCAGTCGTCAGTCGTTCACTCAGTTTATTTGGTTGAATCACTTGACTGTTCTCTCCTGTCGCCAGGAGTAAATCACCACTTGCCAGGCCAAAAAGAAAAGGTGATGGAAATTACTTCCATCACCTTTTCTTTTGAGCGAGTAACGATTTCGCTATTTTGTCTTTACACCAATTTGCAGTAAAACCCGCGTATTAGAAACTGGTCAAGTCGTTCAATCAAATAAACTGAGTGGACGACTGACTACGGACGACTGACTACAAACTGGTATTAATTGTTGCGGGTCCGCCCTGGGCTCACAGATGGGCTGGTTGGGCGAGGGGTGCTTCCGGCTGAAGGTGCGGCTGTGACGCGACCTGCGCCACCACCACCGCCACGACCGCTTGAAGTGCTTGATGCCCCACCATATCCACCACCACCGCCATAACCTCGTTCTGAGTCAGCGAGGCTATTGAGCGTGGTGCGAATCGAGATGGCCTTGGCTGGTGTGGGGAACTCTTTGGGTTGTTTGTTGGCCGTTGGGCGGGTAGATGCTACTGAAGCCCCACTCCCGCTTACACCTGGCATTGGCTTCCCAGAGATTTCAGGCAACGTGGTTTTACTCGAGTTTAGACAAACTCGGGGCGACTCGTCAGTTTGACGAGAGGAAA
>DAOQNB010000986.1:0-2663 GCA_035335845.1 Acidobacteriota bacterium
CAGCGACGATAAGACCATTTTGCAATGAAGTGATCGTCTTAGAAACCAGTCAAGTAATTCAATCAGATAAACTTAGTACCTCTTAATCTTGGATTGAGCACGATTGAGTGGGCAGCACTCAGCACGGCAGTGTTTTGCTGGGTTACACTCAAATTCGGTGTTCAACAAACAACTCCCTTCACCAATCAGGCTGGAAAGCCCTCTCTATCACGACAACAGTAAAGATTGAATGGAATTTATGGGATTAGATTGGAAAGAAAAATATGAACGAGAAGCAATTCTCTATGTAATTTCACTCTTTCTCTGGCAGATAACGGTGTTTGTTTTAAAGCAGTTTAAGGTTGAATTAGGTTGGATTGGAAGTCTTTCAGTTTTAGGGATTGCAATTTGTATTTGTTACCTTCTCAACCTTCTTTTTATCCCTGACGAAAATGAAAAAAAATAAAATAAACACTTCGAATACGACCTCACCAGAGCGAACTGAGGACTGAAGAAAACGGCTGTGTTCCATCCGCTTTCTTTAGCCCTCATTTTAATTTACCGTCCAATTGTTTTTGAACCATCTGACGTCTTCACCACAGCAATCACGCTCGGACGAGCTGGTGTCGTCCCGTCTGGCCAGGTACTGGTTGGTTTTTCAATCGAGCCACCTTCGCCTGGATGCTGAATCGCACAAAAGAACGTGTCATTGGCCGGTGTCATCTCTGGTCCGCAAATCTCAGCCGCAGCCGGTGCACTCAAAAATGGCTTCAGTTTGCCACGATTTGGGCCAGCAGTTGGAACGGCATACACGGTGTCGTGAACTTTGAGCGTTGACGGCATGCCGTCGGTTGAAATCCACAAATTCCCGCGCTTGTCAAACGTGATGTTGTCAGGCGTTGAAATCGGACTCATTCCCGCCAGACTAAAGCCAGCATAATACACACCATCAGCCGCCACTTGCGGGTCGCCGCAGAGCATAAAAATTTCCCACTCAAACGAAGTCGCCGCCTGATCGTTGCCAGCTTCGGTCAGTTCAATGATGTGGCCGTGTTTGTTGGCAGGGCGAGGGTTGGCGGCATCTGTCGCCGGGTTGTTGTCGGTTGCCCGACGGGTGTTGTTGGTCATCACACAATACACTTTGCCGGAAACCGGGTTGACTTCAATGTCTTCCGGGCGATCCATTTTGGTGGCACCAACCAGGTCAGCCGCTCCACGGGTGTTGATACAGACGTCGGCCTGGGTCCAGCCAGCCAGAGCACCTTGACCGCCAATCAATGGAATCCAGGTTCCGGTGCCATTGTCGCTAAATTTGGCAACATAGAGGGTACCTTCATCCAGCAGATTGAAATTCGCGGCCCGGTTTTGCAGGTTCACTTTGTTTTTGGTCACAAACTTGTACATATAGTCAAACCGCTCATCATCCCCGGTGTAGACCACAACCCGGCCATCTTTGGCAACCACTGTTGTCGCGGCTTCGTGCTTCAAGCGACCCAGGGCAGTGCGTTTACGTGGCACAAACGTCGGATCATACGGGTCAAACTCAACCACCCAGCCAAAGCGGAACGGCTCGTTTGGCTCCTTTTCAATATCAAACCGGTTGTAAAATTTTTCCCAGGCTCGTTCGCTCGCGGCACTGGTCAACCCATATCGGCTGTGGACTCGTTTGCGCGGGTCAGCATCCGTGAGCTTGCTGTTGTTGGCAAAATACTGGTTGAAGTTTTCTTCACAGGTGAGTACCGTGCCCCACGGCGTCTTTCCGGCAGCGCAGTTGTTGAGCATTCCCCGAACCCGCGTTCCGGTTGGGTCTTCCGAAGTTTTGAGCAATTCATTTCCAGCCGCTGGACCAGTCAAAATCATTTCAGTTTGGCCAGTCAGGCGGCGGTTGAAGGCAGAACCGACCTTATAACGCCATCCGGTTGCCGTCCGCTCGATTTCAACCACTGACGCACCGTGGGCAGCCAGTTCGATATCTACCTGGTCTTTGGTGGGGTTTCCCGCCTGATAGCCCAAAAACATATTGAGGGGGTCGGTGTATTCGTGATTGACCACCAGCAGTCCAGTGGTTGAGCTTTTAGATGTAAAGCCTGGCAGCGGGAAGTAACCGACATAATCACAGTTAAAGCCGAACTGCTCGGCCTGGGCGGCTGGGGTTTGGCGAATCAAACTAAACGCCGGGGCATTGCTCGTCAGTGGATCACCCCACTTGAGCAAAACCGAAGCCGCATAGCCATTGGCAACGGTGATGCGATCTTCAGTATTGAGGCGAATGGGAAGGAATTCGAGTTTATCGGCCAGGGTTGCCGCTCGATTTTCAGCCGCTCCCAGAGCCAGATCTTCATCATCAAGTGGAAGTTCCTGGGCACTGGCCTCCGTCGAATCAATCAACGATGTTCCAGCTACGAGCAATGGGGCCGCCGAAAGTGCCCCTTTCAGAAATGAACGGCGCTCGATGCGGCGCGACAGGATTTCTTCAAATGTTTTATTTTCAGCAGGTTTGGATTTTGAAAATAGTTTCATGACAATTCCTCTCGGGTAATGGTTGGTTACACTTAAGAATTAGTCACAAAGCTGTTTCCAAATCCTGAATGGAAAATGAACAATGCCTGAACCTGAAGTTACATCAACTGAGTCAAGAGACTCGGCCCTCAAGGGCCAAGCTTGAGTCGTGTACCCACGACGCT
>DAOQNB010000987.1:0-2662 GCA_035335845.1 Acidobacteriota bacterium
TGGCTGCAGAAACGCACTTCGTCGTTACCGACCATTTCATTCCAATCTTCGGTACAGGGCGATTTCACCTGCACGCGGTCTAAAAGTGTCAAACTCCGGCCCATAAGTGTTTCTCCTCGGTTCATTGAGTGTCTTGATTGAGGCAATGCTGGCGCACAACTTCTCGGAAACCAGGAAGTCTCTCCAGCAAGAATTGGTTTTCACCACAATGCTGCCCGCGTGACAGGCGGCTCTGGATCAAGTCCAGAGCATTTTTTGTTGTTTTGGATGTTTTGAGATCAGGTGTGCCAAAGCATGGACGGCTTCGTTGGAATGTTCAATGGCGGAAATGGAGTTGGATTACAAGTAGAAGCTTGAGATTATTTCAGGCTCCTACCCGGAGGTTGCTACGTCAGGGCGATCCAGTAGTAGCATTTCAACGGTCGGTTCGGATCAAGCACCTTTGTTTCCCGCAATACG
Organism: Acidobacteriota bacterium; assembly: GCA_035335845.1. Classification (GTDB taxonomy): domain Bacteria; phylum Acidobacteriota; class Blastocatellia; order Chloracidobacteriales; family Chloracidobacteriaceae; genus JACQXX01. The sequence goes on from DAOQNB010000987.1 coordinate 460, forward strand.
CCTCCATTTCTTTCAATCACGCGGATAGAGGCTGCGTTTGTAGCGTCGCACGTGAGAAGAACTTCAGTCATTCCGAGCGCACGTGCCACCGGTAAAGCCTGACGCAGCATTTCCGTCGCAATACCGTAGCCTCGGAACGATGGTACGGTATCATAGCCGATATGCCCGCCTTCGATGCGAAGCGCATCATTGAGTTCGTGGTGGATCGAAATACGCCCCACAAACTGTTCCCCGGCCACGGCCCAGAGATGGGTCTTGGGAACAAAGGTTTCGGTTCTTCGATTGGCGTCCGCCAGCTTCTTAGCCACAAACGCAGCGAAGTCCTGTTCGGCAATCTCAATATCGCCTTTGACCCACCATGGGAGACCTTCCTGGCGGAATTCACCAAGCCCCTGCAAGAAGCTGTCTCGATATTTCTCTGTCGGCGGAATTAACTGGATCTTCATGTGAACATTCACCCGCGTTTCTTTCGTCGGCGTCGCGAATGGCCAGAACCATTCGTGGCATACCATTGGGTTAGTATAGTAGCCTCAAATTATCTCAGGCTACCACCCAGTTATTGCCTGTGAAAGAAGAAGACAAGAGATCGTTCCTTAAACCCGCTTATTTTCTGCCCATAAAAAGCAAACCGGTTGAACTCGCAACAGAAGTTCAACCAGTTTTTGTTGTATCAACGTCTGGGCTTGTACCCTTTTCGGAATCAGGTCCTGAAAATAGAAGGGCGGCAAACTATTGAAGGGATTGCCTTTCCCCGCAACCCTGAACCCTGAACCCTCAATGGTTTTACTTAAATGACACTACCACCCGCTGAATCGTCGGCGGGAGTTCGTGAAGTTCGTTTCGGCTGTAGCCGGCTTTGGCGAACATTTCGTCATACTGGGCAAACGTGTAAGCATCTCCGGCGGGCGTTCCATTGAGCATGGTCAGGCTGAACATCGCTGCCATCGGAGGCGTCACGCGGTCTTCGTTCGGGACAAATTCAAGCGTCACGACGCGGCCTCCGTCAGCCAGTGAAGCATGGATTTTTTCCAGCAGCTTTTCACAGGTCGGAATGTCAAAGTGGTGCAGGAAATTGGTCAGCAGCACAATGTCATAACCGGTTCCAAATTCAACGTCAAAGGCGCTGCCTGGCAACAGGTGATGGCGGTCCAGAACACCAGCTTTTTCCGCGTTTGCTTTGGCGAACATTTCGTCATACTGGGCAAACGTGTAAGCATCTCCGGCGGGCGTTCCATTGAGCATGGTCAGGCTGAACATCGCTGCCATCGGAGGCGTCACGCGGTCTTCGTTCGGGACAAATTCAAGCGTCACGACGCGGCCTCCGTCAGCCAGTGAAGCATGGATTTTTTCCAGCAGCTTTTCACAGGTCGGAATGTCAAAGTGGTGCAGGAAATTGGTCAGCAGCACAATGTCGTACCCTGTTCCAAATTCAACCTCAAAGGCACTGCCTGGCAACAGGTGATGGCGGTCCAGAACACCAGCTTTTTCAGCATTTTCTCTGGCAACTTCGAGCACACTGGCCCAGTCAACGGCGGTAACCTGGGCCTGCTGGTAAGTCTGAGCAAAAGCAATCCCATACAAACCATGCCCGGCGGCAATGTCGAGTACTTTGGAAGGCCGATCAGACGGCAATTCGATCAATTTGGCCAGCATCTGTGACGGCATCGCCATCATTGGCGCCATCCCACGGGCAAACCGGACCCAGACTGGATGATCTGGCGCCACCGAACCGCCCTCCGGCAAGGACGTGGTGCCAGTCCGAACCGTTTTCGTTAATTCCTGAAACCCATCTATCAACATGGGTGACAGCATAAACTCCAGCATACTCCCAAGATAAGCAGGCGACTTTCGGCTCAGAAACACCGCCGAATCCTGGGTCAGGTGATATTCATTTCCAGTTTTGGTCAGAAACCCAATCACACAGAGGTAATCGCACAAAATCCGGGTGCCACGTTCTGAAGCCTCGCAAAAATGAGCAATGGTCTGGGCGGAGGAATTCCCCTCAGCAATCGCAGTGAAGATATCAAGCTCAATCGCGGCTTTGATTGCCGCTGTTTTTTGGTAGCTGTTGACGGTTTCAAAAAATAAGGCCGGCGACGGAGCACCGGCTGGGGCCTGTGTTGACATATTGATTCTCCGAAAATTTGCCTGGTTCTTGGTTCTTGGTTCTTGGTTCTTGGTTCTTGGTTCTTGGTGCTTGGTG
>DAOQNB010000988.1:0-2656 GCA_035335845.1 Acidobacteriota bacterium
CCCAATGGGCGCCCCTGCCCGGGAAATTCCCCGCCGTGGCCGTTCGCGATCTCTCAATCCACCCACGGGAATCCGATTTGTTGATTGCCACGCACGGACGCGGAATCTATATCGTGGATGACATCACACCGTTGCGCAAACTGACCAATGATGTTCTGAACTCAGAGGTTGTTGTGCTGGATGGCCGACCTTCGGTGATGCGATTTGGTGGGGCGATTCAGGAATTTCCAGGCGATGACGAGTTTGCCGGGCCCAACGCGACTGATTCGGCGATCATTACCTATTATCTGCGGGAACGCCATGTGGTCGGAGATTTCAAGGTTGAAGTTTTTGATCCACAAGGAAAACTGGTTTCGACGCTCCCCGGTTCAAAACGACGGGGAATCAACCGGGTCGAGTGGCCAATGCGGCTTAAGCCCCCGAAGGCAATCCCAAGTTCGGCGGCCTTAGGCGGCACACCGCCGGGTGCGTTTGTCGGACCAATTGCGCCAGAAGGAACCTACACGGTCAAAATCACCAAGGGGCAGAAAACATTTGACGGGAAGTTTCAGTTAGTTCCCGACCCACGGTCGCCCCATTCTGCCGAAGACCGCAAGCTCCAGAATGAAACTGCCCGTAAACTCTATACTTTACAGGAAGATTTAGGCTATCTGGTGGCTACGATTGCCGATACCCGAAAGCAGATTCAGGACCGGGCGACAAAAGCACGTGACACCAAAACCAAAGATGGTGACGCACTGGCGAAATCACTGGATGCGCTGGCTGAGAAGCTTCAGAACCAGTACAAAAAACTGGTCGCGACTCGTGATGATCTGGGCTATATCGGCGGGGAAGAGCAACTGCGTGAGCGGTTGATTGGTCTCTATGGCAGCATCAACGGCTATAGTGGACGTCCAACCAAATCACAGCTTGATTATGCAGGCGTGCTGGAAAAGGAATTTACCAAAGCTGGTCAGGACTTTGAGGCGCTTGTGACGACGGAGGTAAATGCAATAAACTCAAAACTCCAAGTCAAAAAACTCGATCCCCTCAAGGTTCAGTCCCGCGAAGAATACGATAAAGCTCAATCAGGAAGGTAGATTCCATGATTTCTGCACGAACCTCCTTGAAGGTATTCGTTGTGTGTCTGGCAATGACCGGTATCGCATTGACCGCCTCGATGCGCACCCAGGCATTGCCAGACTATCTTAAAATTTTTGCTTCTGATCCACTGGCCAGACCTGAATGGAAGATCACGTGTGCCACCTGCCATGAAAGCGCCAAAGGCGGCGGCGTCCGCAACGCTTTTGGCAAAGCGTTTCAGGCGGCTGGGCACAAAATCACACCGGAACTGCGCCAGCAATTTCCAGATCGTTTTTTGCAAGCTCCTGAACCGCCAAAGGTGGCCTTTTCCGATGGCCAGTCCCAGGTAGTCATTGAAATGAATGGCCGAAAGTGGCGGATTGACCCAACCACCAAAACCGTGACGGATGAAGGTCCAGTTGAAACCGCCCCGCCGCCAGCGGTGGCTGAGGTCAAAACGCCAGTTACCCCTGACGGTATTCACCGTCCCGGAGATGACAAAATCATCAGTCTTCCCACGGGACGGGCGGTTCCCAAAAACGGACTGATCGTCAATTTCAGCCATCGGTTTTCGCTCAATGAAGACCGCACCTTTGGTGGATTTTTTGGCCTCGACGGCTTTTCAAACTCATCGTTTGGGTTTTTGTATGGCATCACCAATCGAATTCACGTTGGGTTTAACCGGTCGCCATCCTTCATTGGCCGCCCGATTGAATTTTTCGGTGGATTCCAGATCAGTGATGAAATGAAAGGCGACCCGATTACCTCGCAGGTTCGGGTTGGAGTCGAGGCCAGCAACAACTTTACCCGCAACTATGTGACGAGTATTTCCGGGACGGTGGCCCGCAGCCTCACCCGCCACGCCCAAATTGCCGTCACGCCCACCATTTCATTCAACAATCGGCCACTGCTGGCCATTACCCCGGTGCCGGAACTCCCCGGCAAGACTACCTTTGCCCTGGGCGCCGGATTGACGGTGAAATTCAGGCCAAGTTTGAACTTCATCATCGAAGCCAACCAGCGACTTGAAGGCAAACTCGGTACCCCACGTCCGGCGTTTGGATTTGGGATTCAGAAAGTCACGGGTGATGGTCGTCACGCCTTTGCGCTGACCTTTAACAACAGCCCTGGCTTTACCACGGCGCAACGTTCCGGCACACGGGCGACGCTCTTTGGTGAAGGCACCATGCTTGACGATACCTTCAGCGGTCTGTCAATTGGGTTTAACATCACCCGCCGGATGTTTTGATTGAGGGATAAAATTCAGGGCTGAGGAAAACGGGCTGAAGATTTTCAACCCAGGCTCGAATTCTTCAGCCCCAAGCCGTCAATCCCCAGGCCCAAGTTCTTGAAATGAGTGCAGAAAAAGCTATGAAAATCGAGTACACGGTTCACATTTGGCAGGAAGGTTACCAATTTATCGCTCACGCTTTGCCGCTCGATGTTGCAAGTTCGGCTTTCACTCCAGAACAGGCGCGAATTGCACTTGATGAGGCCGTTCGATTGTTTCTTGAAACAGCAACTGAGCGCGGAACTCTCGAAGACGTGCTTGAAGATGCAGGGTACACACTCCAGGATGGGCAGTGGATCAGTC
>DAOQNB010000989.1:0-2656 GCA_035335845.1 Acidobacteriota bacterium
CCTGGAGCGGCGGGGGGAGTTTTTCACCAAACGCCAACGCTTTGAATGCGATCTATACGCCATCAGCGGCTGAAATTGCGGCTGGAACGGCAACGCTCAGTTTAACCACCAATGATCCGCCGGGCGCCTGTACCCCGGTTTTCGATACCGTGGTCATTACCATTGAACCTCGCGTCACGGTTGATGCCGGAAACAATCAGACGCTGTGTTCAGACAACCCGATGGTCACATTAAATGGAAGTATCGGCGGCAGTGCCACTTCGGCTACCTGGAGCGGCGGCAGCGGATCATTTTCGCCCAATGCCAGTGCGCTCAACGCTGTCTATATGGCCACACTGGCTGAAATGCAGTCTGGGAGCCTCACACTGACGTTGACGACCAATGATCCAGCCGGTGTCTGCGGCCCGGCCAGTGACTCGGTCACCATTTTCTTTATCAACTGCGGGAGCGACACCGTGTTGTGGGTGGCTGACACCAACAATAATCGCATTCAGCGATTCGATGGCCAGAACTGGTCGGTGGTTGGTGTCGGAACCGTCGGTTCAGGTGACGGTCAATTCCGGTTACCTGAAGCCGTGGTTGCCAGTTCCGATAGTCAGCGGATCTATGTCGCCGATACCGGAAACAATCGCATTCAATGGTCAACCGACGGCGGCAACACCTGGGCGAACTTTGCCACGAACGGCACTGGGCTCAATCAGGTTCGTTCACCAAAAGGTCTGGCCTACGACGCGCTTGGAAATCTCTATGTCTCAGATAATGGAAACGGGCGAGTGGTGCGGTTTCAAGCTGGTCTTCCAGGCAACAGCGTCGTGATTGCCTCAAATGGAACCGCAAGCGGTCAGATTATGAGCCCACACGGAATGGTGATTGATGGCATGTTCCGGCTGTTTGTCACCGATGAAGCCCAGAGCCGAATTCTGCGAATCAACAACGCCAGCACGGTGACGACTTCGACCACTGGTTCGATTATCTCGGCCAAAGGGGTTGGGCTCAATCACGTGATGAATCCACAAGGTCTGGCGCTTGATCCGGCAGGGAATCTCTTTGTCGCCGATACTGGAAACTCGCGCATCCTGCGGTGGGCCAACGGCAACCCGGCTGCTGGAATCGCCTGGGCATTGACCGGAAATACTCTGGGTCAGGTCAATCGTCCAGAAGGCGTGGCGATTAAATTCTTCCAGAATGGCCCATTGAGCGGTGATTTGTTCCTGGTGGTGAGTGATACCAGCAACAACCGGATCCAGGGTCGGTTTCTCTCCGCCGGCCCGTGGAATCTGGTCGGAGTTCCAAACAACATCGGCAGTGGCGTCGGGCAATTCCGAAGCCCCTCCAAAATCCGATAACAGAGCGGAAGGTATTGGGTTGGAAATATTGGGCTGAGGGCTGGGGGCTGAAGATTTTCGGGCTGAAGAACTGATTTTTTTCATCCCTCATCCCTCATCCCTCATCCCTTCGATTGCCCCAAGCCCCAAGCCCGGTTTCTTCAGCCCGAAGTCTCCAGCCCCAAGCCCTAAGCCCGAAGTCTTCAGCTCGAAGTCTTCAGCCCTGAGTCCTGATTTATTCAGCCGCATTCCTTATGCCTTCACAGGTATTACATTTACAGAAAGCGGGTTGAAATATCCGTATGCGCAGAATACACAATATTGTCTCTCCTGGAATTTTATTGACTGTTCTTGCTTTGAGTTTCCTTGGAGGAGTTAGTCTCATTTATCCTCACTCAGCAACTGCTCAAGCAGAACTGGTTCTCGCAAAATCTTCACGTGATCAATCTGGAATGCCATCACTCAATGGCAAAGACGCGATTCAGTTTCTCAAGCAGGAAGGCGTCTACGATTCATTGAATGACGCTTTAACGAAGGCGAGCTTTGGCGCCAATGCAATTCCAACCACACAACAGGCTCAACTGGTGGCGCCGGACGGTGCGGCCTCCGATACCTTTGGCTGTTCAATTGCAATCAGCGGCGAGACAGTTGTGGTTGGAAGTCGCTTTGGAGATGGTGGCGGTGTTTTCAATCAAGGCACCGTGCATGTCTTTGTGCGGACCGGTACCGTGTGGAGTCTGCAGCAAAAATTGCTTCCCGTGGATGGCAGCCCAGGGCAGCTATTTGGCGGGTCGGTGGCGATTGATGGCGATACGGTGGTGATTGGCTCGCCTCAAGCAACCATCAGCGGGAATATGTTCCAGGGGGCTGTGTATGTGTTTGCCCGGACAGGTTCGGTCTGGAGTCAACAACAAAAATTGACGGCTTTTGATGGAGCGGCACAGGACCAGTTTGGTCAAGTGGTTTCCATCAGTCGTGACACCCTGGTTGTGAGCGCGCGGTTGGCCGATGTCGGTGGCAACACTGATCAAGGGGCCGCCTATGTTTTTGTCCGGACGGGGGTTACCTGGTCGCTCCAACAGAAAATAACAGCGGCAGATGGCCAGGTCAGCGACAATTTTGGTGCTTCGGTGGCGATCCATCACGAAACACTGGCGATTGGGGCACCAGGAGATGACATCGGACCAGCTTTGAATCGGGGTTCAGTCACGATTTTGGTACGAACTGGGACCACCTGGAACGTGCAGCAGGTCGTGACCACACCGGATGGGATTAGCGGAATCAATTTTGGTATCGCTGTGGCCATCCAGAGCGACACCCTGGCGGTTGGG
>DAOQNB010000990.1:0-2648 GCA_035335845.1 Acidobacteriota bacterium
GGGGTTGCCGTGCGATTGTCGTCAAATTCAGTGGAGACAAATGGTCTTGTCACCTTGACGGTTGAAACAACCCCGACAACGCCAGGTGGAACCTTAACAGTTATGCTGAAAGCGACAGGTGGACAGCCACTGCTTACTCGAACCACAGTTGTTTCGATTGTAGTTCAGTCGCCTGATTTTGAACTTGGGTTTGATTCCAGCTCTATCACTTTGCGAAAAGGGGAAAAAATAAAGGTCGGGATAAAAATAAATCGCATAGCTGGTTTTTCAGGCGCTGTAACCGTAACACCGCCAGACACTAAGGCACAGAAACTTAAAATAACTCCGCCAACTCAATCCACCAGCGGTGCCAGTCTTGAATTTACAATCAAAGCCAAATCAGGTGCCACCGCTGGAACCTACCCGGTGACATTTTCTGGCCAGGACTCAACCGGGCGGACCCGGATGGCCACCTTGAATCTGGTCGTTCAGTAGCCCTGGCGAAAAATTGCCAGAAAAAACTATGGAGGACGACTGAGTGCCCAACTCAGTCGCCCTCCACGGTAAGCTGACGATCCACGCTTTGAAGTTCGAGAAACTTCATTCGGGAAATTTCAAAGCGCTATTCAGTTTTTACTTCAACCTTAGTGCCTTTCTCAGTCACCACGACTGGCAGTGTGAGGGTTAAAATCCCATCCTTTAACGTCGCCTTTGCCTGGGCTGGGTCAACTTCCTTTGGAAGCGGAAGCGTGCGGAAAATACGATTTGACCGATATTCGGTGTACACCGTTTTCTCCTCTTCTTTCTTTTCCTCAGTCGTTTCGACCTTGCCGTCAACCATCAGGCTCAGGGGTTCGACGCTCACTTTCAGGTCTTCGGGTTTAAATCCAGGCACTTCGATTGTCACCTTCAGCGCGCCGTCGGCTTCTGTCATTTCAACCGGGGTCCTTCGCAACAATTCTGATTCCGCTCGGAACCAGTCCTCCCAATCATTGCCAAGGTTTGGTTCCCGATGGCTGAAAAGTTCAAAAGCACGATCAGCAATGGTCCGGTACATTTTTTCCATTTGCTCGAAAAGGTGCTCAGCTTTAACAAAAATTGGAAGCTCCGGCTTGGCTTCAGCTTTTGTTTTTACAACCGCTTCGCTTTTCATACGACCTCCTTTTAGAAAACTATGGAGATGCACCGTCGCAGAGTATTGAGGCTGTGCCTACGATTTTTCTTAGTGCAACCTGTGTGCCATTCTCAAAAAAACATTGAATCGGGATTGCCGATCTATCCAGAGAATACTGAGTCAATAGCAAGGTAAGGTTTATTTTTCAAAGATTTAAATTAGGAGTTCCTCCATCGAAAAAATAAGAAAAAGACTTGAAAAAAGAAAAAATGAGCGTTGATCTGACTGGCACCTGCCTGTGAGTTCATCGGGAATTTTGAGGCTCAGTGCGCATTATTTCACGACCAATTGGGAAATCTCACCCAGCCCAGTAAATATTTTTGGAGTGCACCGACTTGTCGGCCCTTTCAATTTTAGCCTGGCCTGATGACATTGACTGAACATGATGCGTGGAGTGCCACGGCTTCGGACACACTGCCCATCAAAAACCTGACCAGCCCGCGTTTCCCATGCGATCCCAGGACAATTAAATCAGCCTCCCATTGACTGGCTTCGTCCAAAATACGGACCTTGGCATCACCTTCAAGCACATGGGTTGACACCTCATATTCAATCCCAGCCAGTTGACGTTGGGCAGATGCCACCAGATCTTCAGCCATTTTCCGATGTTCGGTCTGGATTCGACTGATTAAGTCAGAGGGCAAAAACCCTGGATCCGCGACTGGAACACTTGGATCATAGACACTCACAACCCGGACCTGTGTTTGCCTTGGCCAGGGGCGATGCCTGATCGAATCAAGGGCCTGGATGGCAGATTCAGAGCCATCTGTCGCAACCAGAACTTTAAATGGTTGTAGGGCAACAGCTTCTGGACTCGACCGGCGGTCCCGGACCAGTTCGACTGAACACGGTGCATTTCGCAGGACGGTTTGACAGGTACTGCCCAGGAAAAACCGCACCAATCTTGAATGACCGTGCGAGCCAAGCACCAGATAATTTGCTTTCCACTCCTTGGCATATTCCAGGATTTCGGCTTGAGGGTAGCCTTCAGAAATGGTCGTTGAGGCGGTCATTCCCAACCGGGAGAATTTTGCCGCCGCCCGGCTGACCAGGCCCTCGGCTTCCTCAACCTGAAATCGGGTGACGCTCTCAACCCCAGGTACCGATGGAATAAAGGCTTTGGTGTCAACCACTGTCATAACACAGATTTCGGAATGTGCTGGCCAGGGGCGGGACAGAACCTGATGGATAACCGAATCAGACGAAGGCGATGAATCAATGGCGACAAGTATTTTCATGGTTGCTTCTCCGCAAAATCAAAAATTGGGAAATCAATTGTGCTGACTGGTGGGATCACCTGAGTACCAAAAAACCACCCGGATGAAACCGTTGGAAAAGGATGTTGTTGGAATGCTATAAAGACCGTTTTCTTTCCCACGGTTACCTTCTGAGGATACCGTACTGTACTAAGTGCATATCCTGTACCACAACCACCAAATACAAATGAAGAATGAAGAATTGAGAATGAAGAATGAAGAATGAAGAATGAAGAATG
>DAOQNB010000991.1:0-2647 GCA_035335845.1 Acidobacteriota bacterium
ACCAAGAACCAAGAACCAAGAACCAAGAACCAAGAACCAAGAACCAGGAACCAAAAACCAGAAGTCAGGCCCGAGCCTATGCACCTTGACGAAAAAGTCTCCAGTTTACCGACCAGTCCGGGATGTTATCTACACAAGGATAAATCCGGAAGGATTATCTATGTTGGAAAAGCGAAAAACCTGCGCAATCGGGTTCGCAGCTACTTCCAGGAATCGCGGGGGTATGATGCCAAAACCCGCGAACTGGTGTCACGCATTGCTGACTTTGAATTCATCGTCACTGATACGGAAATCGAAGCTTTAATTCTGGAAAGCAATCTGATTAAGGAATACAAGCCTCGCTACAATGTGATGCTCAAGGACGATAAACAGTATCCCCACTTGAAGCTAACATTAAATGAGCGATTTCCCCGAGTGATTAAAACCCGTCGCGTGCTCAACGACAAGGCGCTTTACCACGGGCCCTATTTGCCGGCGTCACTGGCGCAACAAACCTTAAAGCTCATCAATCAATTATTTCAACTCCGAACCTGTGAAATCGAAATTGATGGCAAGCGCGAACGGCCCTGTCTGGAATACCACATCAAACGCTGCCTTGGGCCCTGTGTCAAAGATCTTTGTTCGAAAACCCAGTATAATGAAGCAGTTAAAGACGTGAAGCTGTTTTTTGAAGGCAAAAAGCAGGATCTGATTGACAGCCTCCGCGAGCGAATGGAACAGGCGTCAGAAAATCTCCGGTTTGAACAGGCTGCTCGTTACCGGGATCAGATTAAATTGATGGAACGTCTTGGCGAAGAGCAAAAAATGATGCTCAAAACGGCGGCAGACATTGATATTTTTGGCTATTTTCGCGAAGGCCCGCGCGCTGCGCTCCAGTTGTTTACCATGCGTGACGGAAAAATCATCGGGCGGCGTGAATTTTTCTGGGAGGATCTGCCGCTTGAAGGGTTTGACCCGCGTGATTTTATTGGTGATGCACTCAAACAGTATTACAGCCTGGGCAACTATGTCCCAAGTGAAGCCCACGTTCCAGTTGACTTTGAAGACCGCCCATTGCTTGAGGAATTCCTCACCCAGCGGCGCGGCACCAGGGTGAAAATTCTCGATCCGCAACGCGGTCCAAAGCGCGATTTGATTGATCTGGTCGAACGCAACGCCAAAATTTCGTTTGACCAGCGGTTTCGAGTGCTCAAACCCGATATGCAGAAAGTGCTCGAGGACTTTGCCGACACGCTGGAGCTTCCTTGTTTTCCAGGCCGGATTGAATGCTTTGATATCTCGCACATCCAGGGGGCTGAAACCGTGGCGTCAATGGTGGTGTGTGACAACGGCGTGATGAACAAGGCCGAATACCGCAAGTTTATGATCAAGACAGTGGAAGGGATTGATGACTTCAAATCAATGAAAGAAGTCGTCGGACGTCGCTACAAGCGGCTCTTGCGGGAAGAAAAACCGCTTCCGGATGTCGTGCTGATTGACGGAGGGAAGGGACAATTGTCAGCCGCCGCCGCCGCGATGCGTCAGCTTGGACTTGAAGCCGTACCAATGGTGGCGATTGCAAAGCGCGAGGAATTGCTCTTCGTTAAAGGGCGGGAACAGGATCCAGTGCGGATTGACCATCATTCGCCGCTGATTCATCTGGTGCAGATGGTGCGTGACGAAGCCCACCGCTTTGCCGTGACCTATCACCGCAAACGCCGCGAAATGCGTGACTTCGACTCGGAGTTGCTCGCGATCCCAGGCGTTGGCCCCAAGCTCAAAACCCGGTTGCTGCGCAATCTTGGCAGCCTGGAGAATGTCCGCCGGGCCTCCGAAGTTGAACTGACGCCGTTTGTCGGTCCGATCAAAGCCAAACAGATTGTCGAATATTTTGCCACCCGGCGAGCTGAGGAAGCTGAGGTCGCTGTGTCACCGCCGGATGATGTATTTGATGACGAGTTTTGGTTGGAGTGAGGGAAGAGGGTTCAGGGTTCAGGGCTTCGGGTTTCGAGTTCCGAGTCTTCACATTTATGTCCTTTATGCCTTTTCTGACCCCTCAAGGTTAAAATGCTTTTCCAGCGGCAAAACACGAAAGATATTCTGAATCCAACCCGCAAGCAGATTGTCCGCCAACTGCGATTTCTCAAAAGTTATGGCCGGTCAGCCTATGCGTCGCTCGCTGACGATCAAGGAAATTGGGTTCAGGTCGGAGGCGGTCAAGCAACCTGCGTTCTCGAATACAAAAATGGCGAAACCAATCGCATTTTCCGTGCTTTCCAACCACAACCAGTGGTTCCGCCAGAGTTTGATGGAGCCGTACTCACCTTTGCCGGCAATCAACTTCGATTATCCCAACACGAGTGGTTCACGATTGAGCAGGTAATTGATGTATTCCTGGCTTTTCATCAGCGCCAACCGTTTTCACAAACAGTTCGCTGGCGTGACATTACAGATCAGATGACAAAGTGACAAGGTGACAATTGGTTTTGATTCAATCAACTTGTCAGGTTTCGAAAACCCTGACCCCTGACCCCTGACCCCTGACCCCTGAACCCTCACCACCGGAAATCATTGTTAATCGTCAACACCTGCCGGGCGAGTTCGGCAGAGCGAGGCAGACCTTTTTGGGCGACCTCCCAGACCAGTTCGGAATAGGGGGCCAATCCGA
>DAOQNB010000992.1:0-2642 GCA_035335845.1 Acidobacteriota bacterium
GAACCCGGAACCCGGAACCCGGAACCCGGAACCCGGAACCCGGAACCCGGTTCTTACAGTTCACTGACCTTCGAACGTGTCAACAGCAGCACTATCCCAACCACTGAGAGCAGCGCACCATTGATGGTCAGGGTCAGGACCGGAGTCAGCCATTGCGCAAGTCCTCCGGCAGTGAGTCCTCCAAGTGACATCCCAGCCTGGAAGTGCAACATATAGATGCTGATTGCACGTCCACGGACTTCATCTGGAAGTGCATTTTGGACCAGGGCTGACATTACAGCAAACACGGTAACCATCGACATTGAGCCAAAAAATAGAATGAAGTAGCTGAGTGACAGTGTTTGGGCCTGGGCAAATAGCACAATAAACAAGCCACAAAAGACCTGTCCCAGGAGCATGCGTTTGCCTCGATGGGGGAGCTGGCTCAGCAGTGCCACGACAAAAGCCCCTGCCACGGCGCCGAGACCCACACAAGACATCAGGTGCGAGTAGACTGCTTCGTCTCCATGAAAAATGGTGCGGGTAAACACCGGCAGCAGCGTGCTCATGCCAATTGCCAGGAAAGCGACTGAAAAAGCCAGCACGCACAGTTGCCAGATGACCTTTGTGTTGGCAACAAATGAAAGTCCCTGGCGGAGTCCATCCAGAATTGAACCTTTGGCGTCCTGTGATCCAACGGTTCTGGGTTTGATGGTGTAAATCGAAAAAATCACCGCCAGAAATGAAATCCCGTTCAAGAGAAAGCACATGGCGCTCCCAAATTTGTAAAGCGCAAGCCCCGCCAGCGCCGGGCCAATGACGCGGGCCATATTGAACTGAATGGCATTAAACGCCACAGCGTTGGGGATGTCTTGCTTGGCGACCAGCGTTGGAAGAAGCGACATATACGCCGGGCCGCCAAAGGACTGTGACGTCCCGGTCAGGAATGAAAGCACCAGGATATGCCAGACCTGAACATTCCCGGTAAAAACCAGGGTTGCCAGGATAAAAGCATAGGTCATTTGTGAATACTGGGAAAACAGGAGCAGTTTGCGGCGATCAACCCGGTCAGCCACCACACCGCCAATCAGTGAAAACATCATTGACGGTGCCATAGCCAGAAATCCGTCCAGCCCAAGCCAGAAGGCACTGCCTGTCATCGTAAACACCAGCCAGCTTTGCGCGACGGTTTGCATCCAGGAGCCAGTACTGGACGTCATGGCGCCAAGCCAGATGTTGCGAAAGTCACGATACGCCAGAGCCCGAATGGCTGGTGGCAGATTGGTTATTGCGGGGGCTGGGAACGACGCAGTTGGTTGGGATTCAGCGGCAAGGGCAGGCGCAACCGACTCTGGAACTGTAGTAGCCGAAGCAGACGAACGTCCATTCATAAAATTCAGAAAATCAAAGCGTTATGGTTCTTGTTTATCCATTTATGTGCCAGGAAGTTGATAAATGACTTCCCAAGTGGGAGGTCAATCAGTACACTGGCCAGTTTCAATCCATCCGGTACGGATCAAAGGGTTCTTTTCCTCATCAAACCCGAAAAAACCGAGGGTATCATTTTATGTCGTCTGCGCCTATTGCTCCTTCCAGTGTGTCTGGCAATCCACTTGAGGTCGAAATTGCGGGGATTCGCTTTAAAAATCCGGTGCTGCCCGCCAGCGGAACCTTTGGCTATGGACTGGAATTCCTTCCATTTTTTGATGTATCGCGATTAGGTGGCTTTTGTACCAAGGGGCTTTCCCCAAAACCACTCAAAGGAAATCCGCCACCACGCATTGCCGAGACCAGCGCCGGCATGCTCAATGCAATTGGTTTGCAAAATGTTGGTGTGAAAGTATTTATCGAAGAAAAACTCCCTGAGCTTCGGGCCTATGACACTCAGATTATTGCCAATGTGTTTGGCTATTCGATTGATGATTATCTCGAAGTCGTCCAGATGCTCAACGATGCTGAAGGCGTGGCAGCCTATGAACTCAACATTTCCTGCCCCAACGTCAAACAGGGAGGCACTCAGTTTGGGAATGATCCAGTTTTGGCGGCTGAAGTCACGTCAGCGGTCAAAAAAGCCGCTACGCGTCCAGTCATTGTTAAACTTTCCCCCAATGCTGGCGATTTGATTGGTGTGGCACGAGCGGTCGAAGATGCCGGTGCGGATGCGGTTTCACTGATCAACACCATTGTCGGAATGTCAATTGATGTTTACACCCATCGTCCACGGCTGGCATTTGCCACGGGTGGCCTCTCTGGGCCGGCTATCAAACCGATTGCGGTGCGCATGGTTTATGAGGTGTCAAAGGTCCTGCGCATCCCCCGGATTGGCATCGGTGGGATTGTCTCCGCTATGGATGCGATTGAATTTATTCTGGCTGGCGCGACCGCCGTGCAAATTGGAACCGCTAACTATGCTGATCCCTGTGCCGCACTTAGACTGGTCGAAGGTCTGGAACTGTATTGTCAGGAACAAAAAGTTACCCGAATCACAGATCTGGTCGGCGCCGTGAAAACCAAATGAGAATGAAGAATGAAGAATTGAGAATGAAGAATTGAGAATGAAGAATTGAGAATGAAGAATGAAGAATGAAGAATGAAGAATGAAGAATTGAGAATGAAGAATGAAGAATGAAGAATGAAGAATGAAGAATGAAGAATTGAGAATG
>DAOQNB010000993.1:0-2641 GCA_035335845.1 Acidobacteriota bacterium
TCTCAATTCTTCATTCTTCATTCTCAATTCTTCATTCTTCATTCTCAATTCTTCCTGCCTTATTTTACCTGGGTGAGTGTGACGTTCATGTCACGTTTGGCCATTTCTTCGACCATCCGGGTGGCGTTGACTGCTTTTTCAAGGGAAACCGCGCCCTGGGCGACTTCTCCGCGCGCCATCATTTGCGCCACAATCGCCGCGTGGAATCCGGTCATGCGTTCCATGGCATAAAAACCAGTGGTTTCTTCCAGTCGGTCAACAATATCCAGGTGGATTTCAGCCGGGGCACCGCCTTTTTGACCCCGGCCCACGATATGAATGACCATCATATCTTTATCTTCAGGGAGTGGAGCAATCTTCGGATCCAGAAGTGTATGGAGCACCTGACGCGGCACAACCGACACGCCGCCAACCTCAATCGGATCCAGGTTAAACAACCCAATATCCCGCAGTCCTTTAAACAAAGCCACGTGTCCAGGATAGCGTAAGGTTTTATTTTTCAGCGTTTTGAGTTTTCCTTCATAGGTTGGAACCATGGTTGAAAGCCCGCCTGAGGTTACAAACGCTTCAAACGTTCCCAGGCCCGGAATTTCAATCAGTTCATATTCATCGTCAGCAAAACAGGCCGTTGGTTTGACTTTGCCATCAACCAGATACAGGGCATCACCCCAGTATTCATTGGTCAATCCTTCAATGTTAAAAAATAACGCGAAGTTAAACGGAGGCCGTGGCTGCTGGAGCAATCCACCGTCATAAATAAGGATGTCTTCGGCCACTTCAAACTGTTCCACCAGGTAGACGGCGAGATTGGAAATCATGCCTGGGCCGACGCCGCAATCTGGAACCACTGAAACACCAGCCTGGGTGGCGTCTGCGTGCAGTCCAAGTTGCTGCATCACGACGCCAGTGTTGCCACCCATATCGCAAAAATGGCATTTGGCCGCAATGGCAGCTTTGGTGGCTTCAAAGTTGAGAAAATACGGAATTGCACTGACGCAAGAATCCAGCGGCTCAAAATAAGCAGCCACGGCGGCTGGATCTTTCGCGTTGAGTTCCACGCCACGGGCAATTTCTTTGCCCACCAGGCGGTTGATCCGCGCGGCGCTTTCTTCAGCCACTTTCCCATTTGAATCAGCCATAATCACGGCTTCAGCATCGCCAAACCGTGCAATATCATACCCTGACGCTGTGCCCTGACGGCCAGCGCCCAAAACTCCATACACAAAAGACATAGAAAATCCCTCAATAAAAATGATGATGACCCGCAAGCCTTGAGTGTTTAAAACACCAAAGCCAAAAGAGCCGGTTTATATATCAGTTTTTTGAATTGAGGAATAGAGGGGACGGTTTGGGGCAGGCAGCAGGTAAAGCGGAAGAGTGGATTGTGCGTAGCGAAGTCGTGAACGACAAAGAATTTACCGAAAGAAATTCTTTGTCGTTCACTATTTCGTTACTTCGCTTTCTTGATCTTGAAGTTTTCGTCACTGTCATCCTGGGCCACGTTTCCAGCCGCATCACGAGCAATCACCCGAATGCGAGCCGTTTTGGATTTGGGTTGGGTGGTGCTGACCGCAAATGAAAAACTTTGGGCTGACCCTGGAAGGCCGGTGGCAATGGTGGTTGCAAAGGTTGCACCACCATCTGTCGAGAGCAGCAAGTCGTGACTGGCCAGTGCCGTGTTGTCAGACGATTGCCATTGAATGAGGAAGGATTGGCCGGCCCTTAACTTGTCTGATTTGGAATTTGGTGAAATGAGCCGCACTGTTGGCGGTACGGCATCCGCTCCGCCAATGGTGAAACTGGCATCGCTGGTGTCAGAGCCTTCGTTTCCAGCCGCATCACGGGCGACAACCCGGATTCGAGCCGAAGTCGAAAGCAGGGTGGTGGGAATTGGGAACGTAAAAGTGCTGGTACTGCCAGAAAGTCCGGTTGCCACTGAGGTTGGAAACGTGGTGCCGCCATCGGTTGAAAGCGATATTTCCTGACTGGAAACCCCGATGTCATCCGTTGCCGTCCAGGTGATATTGAGTGGACTCCCAGCCGAGGCCGTTTCACCTCCATTTGGTGACGAAACCCGAACCGTCGGCGACGTGCGATCAGTGCTAAACACAATAGATACTGTATTTGAAGCCGCACTTTCACCTGTGTCATACAGCGCTGTCACGACATAACTGTAAGAAGTCCGACCATCTCCGCCACGTGGCGTGTCAATAAACTGGGTGGTGTCAGCCAGGACGTTTCCAACCAGAAATTCACGAGTCAATGGGACAGTGGTGCTTTCGGCCCGGTAGATATTGAAGCTGTCAAGCTGGGGGGTGCCTGGATCAGAGGTTGAAATGGTCAGCCGGTAATCTGAGTTTTCGGCTGGCGTAGGCGGACCAGGTTCAAAGGTTGAAACCGCAATCAAATAGGTGCCTGGATCAAGATCAACCAGCGTGAGTTCGGGGTTATCCTGGGTTGCACCATCGTCATCCAGAATCGTCAACCGGGCATCATTGGCCAGCAGCCATACGTCGAGATCGGCGTCTTCTTCGGTGTATTCAAGCTTGATCGAAACCTGTTTGGCCTCAGTCAAAGTAAATTTAAAGATATCTTCGAAATCATCGCTCGACCCATCGGCCAGTGCCAGGACAAATTGACC
>DAOQNB010000994.1:0-2638 GCA_035335845.1 Acidobacteriota bacterium
ACCATGATTCGGATTGGATTCAAGCTCATAAGTACCTTACCGGAAATCCCAAGACATTTTTAACCACGAAAAACACGAAAAACACGAAAAAAATCAAATGCTTACAAAATTCAATTTCTCAGTAACCTGGTGACAAGGTACTTCGTCACATCTATTTCCGCAATTTGAGCAGTCGCTCTCCGGCTTGATGGAGCGTTTCGGTTTTCTTGGCAAACATAAAGCGGACTTTGGTGCGGCCATCTTCCGGTGGAGCATAAAAACTGCTCCCAGGGACCACCGCCACGCCGATGTCTTTAACCAGCCAGTTGGTGAATTCCAGGTCGTGATTCCACCCCAGACCCGCAATATCGGTCATCACATAGTAGGCGCCCTCGGGTGCCGAGAAGGCAAACCCGGCCTGTTCCAGATAGCCAAGCAGCACTTCGCGGCGTTCGCGATATTCAGCCAGCATTTTCTGATAGTAGCTGTCTGGAAACGCCATCGCGATGGCTCCGGCTACCTGGAGCGGATGCGGAGCGCCAACCGTCAGAAAATCGTGCACTTTGCGAATACCGTTGGTGACTTCGCGCGGCGCGATGCAGTACCCGAGCCGCCAGCCCGTTACGCTGTAGGTTTTTGACAGTCCGCTGATGGTCACCGTGCGTTCGGCCATTCCTGGCAGGGTTGCAATGCTGATGTGCGGTTGATCGTTGTAGATGATGTGTTCATAAATTTCATCTGTCAGCGCATAGACATCGTGTTCCTGGCACAGTTCGGCAATCAGGGTCAATTCTTCGCGGGTGAACACACGTCCGGTTGGGTTGTTTGGCGTGTTGATGATGATAGCTTTGGTTTTCGGCCCAAATGCCCGGCGGAGTTCTTCTGGATCAAATTTCCAGTCCGGGGCATACATCGGCACCCACACCGGCTTGGCACCTGAAAGCAAGCCATCCGGGCCGTAGTTTTCATAAAATGGCTGAAACGCAATCACTTCGTCACCAGGGTTTACCAGCGCGAGCATGGCGGCCATCATCGCTTCGGTGGCGCCACAGCAAACGGTGATGTTTTCATCCGGCAGGCAATCAATTCCATTGAATTGTTTGGCTTTTTCAGCAATTGCTTTGCGCAGGACCGGTGCGCCCCAGGTAATCGCGTACTGGTTGAAGCCGTCCTGAATTGCCTGGCAGGCCGCATCTTTTAATTCCTGGGGGGCTTCGAAATCAGGCATTCCTTGAGCGAGATTAACGGCGCCGTACAAATTGGCCTGACGGGTCATTTCACGGATGACCGACTCGGTAAAAAACTTGACACGTTCAGCTAACACAAAAACTCCTTTTCCAAAGGGGAAGTCACCAGTTGATTCAAAACTTCGTGCAACTCGATGTGGTAGGCATAGGTTTCTTTCAGATGTGTGACATAGGCGTTCCAGCCAGGTTCATCCTTTGTCTGAGAAAGAAAAATGCTGCGGATAGCTGACAGGTGCTGCCAGGCTCGTTCCAGGTGCTGATCTTCACCGAGTTCGAGGTAATCAGTGACCAGTTTTTGGTAAATCCCAATTGCTTTAAGCGGGAACTGGTCTTTGATCTTTTCCGCAATCAAGATCTGGGCTCGTTCGGCAATATCCTGGTTGGCGAAGGCAATGACTTCATCCCAGCGGTGTTCATAGAGCAGGATTTCAGCCAGGAGTTGCGCATTGCCTCGGGCCAGTTCGTGCAGGATTCGCCGCTGATCCGGCCAGATTCCCAGTTGGGTGGCCAGTGTTTCGATGTGCTGGTACAACTCAAGCGTAAACTGGCTATATTGAGCGGTGGTCATCAAAATCCGGCAGAGATTGTGGTTGTCAGCCCTCGCCGTATAGTGCGCTGCCAGTCGAAGCAACACCGGACTGGTCTCTGGTGCCTCAACCTCAGCGGCAAACGCATATTGAGCAATCTGGATCCGAACCGGCAACTCAGTGACAAACCGCTCCAGGACTTCAACATATCGCCGGGTATTTCTCTTTGACTGCCAGTAATCGGCCAGTTGCAGAAAGTGGGCTTCGGTTTCCAGGTGAGACTCGCGGATGTTGAGAAATTCCTCTTCTTCACCAAGCTTCAAGTAATACTCAGCCATCCAGTCAAGCGCGTCCGGGATGTTGCTGTCTGCCAATCTTCCAATCAAATAACGGTACCCGGCTTCAGAAGTGGTCAGTGTATCAATCCCGGCTTTCAGTTTTGGCAGCACGGACCCAAACGCGCACATGTCCCATTCACAGGCTTCCAGCAGATGGTCCAGGTAGTGATCCAGAGGTTGAGTGCTGGACCGGGCGTTTTGAACTGCCTGCACATAACTGCCAATTGCCTGCTCAAACTGGACCGTTCCCAGTGGAAATTCACTAAACTGGTCATTTCCGATTTTGAGAAAGTGCCAGCAGGCTGCAATTTGTTCTTGTGGCGGTAAGGTGGCAATTTGGATTAAGAGAGGCTCAAGTTCCGGATAGGTCTCCAGTTCGTCATATTCATACGTCTCAAGGTCCGTTTCGTTTTCCAGCCGATCAAGCAGCCGTTGAAAAATCCACGGGGTCGCTTTTTTTACATCTTTGAGCATGGAATGTAGTACTTGGTGGTTGGTACCATTTACGTGCGTTTGCATCCCGGAGGGATGAAGCAAGGTTAGCCGG
>DAOQNB010000995.1:0-2638 GCA_035335845.1 Acidobacteriota bacterium
CTTTGAGCGCATGGTTAACATACACCAGTTGATCGCTCTCCGAGACATCACCTTCAAAGATTTCATTCAACTGGGCAATGATTTCGTTCAATAAGGCTTTTTGCTTTTCCTGGACTTCGGCAGTGCCGGCTTCGGTCAACGGCTGCAATTTTCCAGCTTCCCCAGACGACAACGACAAATTGCGATTCCCCAGGTTTTTGAGCTTGTGGTGGGTAAGCACAACTTTGGAAAGGTCCACACCTTCGCGTTCCCTCCCGAATTCAAGCAGCGGCAGCAACCGTTTGAAGAAAATAGCCCGTTTTTCAAGAGCCGTGTTTCCATAATCAAAAATCTGCGACAAAAAGGAATAGATCCGGATGAAGCCTCCCAGATTGCGCTTGAACAGAATCAGTTCCTCGATTTCGTTTTTCGCATCCTGGGCAGCATCTGCGGACGCCGTTGCTTTGGCGGCATCCAGCGCCTGGGTGGCCGCTTTGTAGCGTTTCAGCAACCGGTCAGCGACTGGTTCCAGCGCGGCTGAAAGTTCGCTTTGGCTTGCTTTGGGATTCATTTCAACCGTTACGACCCGTTCAATTTCGTGATCATCGTAATAACCCGACGTATCGAGCCTGGCGCGCAGGTCATAAACCAGGTTTGGATCGGTGACACCCGCCAGCTCCGCCGCTTCATAGTAAATTTTGAACGCTGCCAGGATTTCTTCCGGGTCGTTGACGAAATCCAAAATGTAAGTTGTGTCCTTACCGGGATGTGCCCGGTTCAGCCGTGAAAGCGTCTGCACGGCCTGGAGTCCCGCCAACCGTTTATCAACATACATTCCACACAACAACGGCTGATCGAAACCGGTTTGAAACTTGTTTGCCACCAGGAGAATTTGATACTCAGTTCCGGCAAAAGCATCGCGGATGTTTCGGCCTTTCAGGTTTGGGTTGAGCAGTTTGCTGGTTTCGGTGAACGGATCGGGGCCGGATTCCTCATCGTTGACTTCACCTGAAAAAGCCACCATCGTGCCGATTGGGTAATTTTGATCTCGAATGTAGCTGTCTATCGCCAGTTTCCATCGAACTGCCTCAACCCGGCTGCCGACCACTACCATGGCTTTCGCCAGGCCGTTGAGCAGGGGAGACACGGTTTCGCGGAAATGTTCAACCGTGATCTGAACTTTCTGGCTGATGTTGTACGGATGCAACCGCACCCAACGCATAATGTCCTTGAGTGCTTTGCTTCGTTCAACCTGGTGTTCATCCAGTTCTTGACCGCCATGGGCTAATTTATAGGCCAGTTTGTAAGACGTGTAATTCTTGAGCACATCGAGAATGAACCCTTCTTCAATTGCCTGCCGCATTGAATACAGGTGGAACGGTGCCGGAAGGTTATCTGGTCCAGCCGGTTGGTCGGGTTGTGGACGGCGGCCAAAGAGTTCCAGCGTCTTGGCTTTGGGAGTTGCCGTAAAAGCCACATAGGTCACCCCCGCTACGCTTGCCCGTGCCGTCATCTGGGCTGCCAGCAGGTCTTCGGTACTGACTTCGCCACCATCGGCCAGTGATTCCAGTTCCTCAGCGCTCAGGACTTCCTTGAGCTTGCTGGCGGCTTCGCCGGTTTGTGAGCTGTGGGCTTCGTCGGCAATCACGGCAAAGCGTTTGCCTTCGGTTGCCGCCAGCGCCTGAACTTCTTTCAGTGCAAATGGAAAGGTTTGAATGGTACAAACCACGATCTTTTTGCCAGCCTGGAGCGCCGTGGCGAGTTCTCCGCTTTTGCTGCTTTGTTCGCCCTTGATCACGGAGACCACACCCGCCGTGCGTTCAAAGTCAAACACGGCTTCCTGCAACTGCGCATCGAGCACCGTCCGATCACTCACCACCAACACGGTGTCAAAGAGTTTCTGGTGTTCGGCATTGTGCAAGTCCGCCAGGAAATGCGCTGTCCAGGCAATCGAATTGGTCTTGCCTGACCCGGCTGAATGCTGAATCAGGTATTTCTGACCCGCGCCTTCGGTCAGTACCGCCGCGACGAGTTTTCGAGTTGCGTCCAACTGGTGATAGCGGGGAAAAACGACATTGGTAATGGTCTTCTTTTTATCGCGCTTGGTGACAAAATAACGCCCGATGATTTCCAGCCAGCTTTCACGTTCCCAGACAACTTCCCACAGGTAGGCGGTTCGGTGGCCATTCGGGTTGACCGGGTTCCCAGCTCCGCCGGTATCACCCTGGTTAAATGGCAAAAAGGTTGTGGCCGATCCCTGCAACCGGGTGGACATCTTCACTTCGCTGTTGCTCACGGCAAAATGCACCAGTGCCCCGCGAGGAAAATCTAACAGCGGTTCAGCCGCGCTTTGGCCCTTCGGTTTCGGCTGGCGGTCAAAGCGATATTGATCCACCGCATCTTCAACCGATTGGGTGAAGTCGCTTTTGAGTTCAACGGTGGCCACTGGAATGCCATTGAGGAACAGCACCAGGTCAATTGTGTTTTCATTGTGGACCGAATAGCGCACCTGCCGCACCACTCGCAGTCGGTTGGCGGCATACTTCGCCTGTAATTCGGGGTTCATCGCCAGCGCCGGTTTGAATTGGGCCAGTTGCAGCGGTTGCCGCAACCCGATCAGTTCCACACCCCGCCGGAGCACCTCCAGCGTTCCCCGGTC
>DAOQNB010000996.1:0-2637 GCA_035335845.1 Acidobacteriota bacterium
ACCGTCGCCGACCATACATAGCGGGTTTGGGGAATTGTCTGCGATGGGACTCATGGCCCGGATAAGCCGGAGGGCTTCGAGGCCGAAATCCTGGATTTCGTCTACCAGTACGTGAGCATACCTGGTGGATTTGCCTTGTTCGATGGCGAGCCGGGCCTGATGCACGGCACCTTCAAATGTGAGTAAATTGCGTTTTTTCAAGCCGCTTTGCAACAGGCGAAAAACCGACCATACTTTCTTGCGCTGGTCACGGCTCAGACGGGGACGACCAGTACGAACGGTGGTCAGATAGGTCTCTTCGTCTTCAATGCCGTTTGGATCCACAATCTGGTTGTATTCTTTTCTCATTTCTTCTTTGGACAAAGGCAAGTCTCCTTTTTCCTTTACCCAGATTTCTTCCCAGATTTGATCCATATCTTCGTCTTCGGCCACCCGTCCACGCCATCCGGCCCGGGCACAGATGGTCCGGGCCAGTGCGTGTAAATTGGTGACCTCGATCCGGGGTGCGGCCTCTGGAGACAGCCGCTGCAAATGTTGCTTGATGGTGACGGATAAATTGGTGGTGTAAGTGGTGACCAGCACCCGTGCCTGTGAGTCCTTGAGCTGGCGAGCCAGATTGACTGCCCGGTGCATCAGGGCAACCGTTTTGCCGGTACCAGCCGAACCAGTGATGCAGATTGGTCCCGTGGTGTTCATTTCAACCAGTTTGCGCTGGTAGGGATGGAGGAAAATCCGCCATTCTTCAATCGAACCCTGCAGAATGGCTTTCAGATGTTCGTGGCCTTCGACCAGAACTAAATCAAAGTTTGGTGCCGCCTCGATATTAGTGAAGTCGCCTGGGCCTTGCGCCGGTGTGGTCGTGTCTCTGGGGGCCGCCCCCAGCATTTCCGCCAGTGCATCATCCAGCGCCATTCCCGCCGCCAGACCAAACAGCACATCACGGCAATCGGGTGGTAAATACTGGCCAAGGGCTTCGAGGGCTTCATCTGACTGGATGGATTTGACTGCTGGAATCAGTGGTTTAGGGACTCCGGCCTGAAACAATTCGTCGTCAGACAACCGGGAAAGTGGATAGTCACCAGTTTGGGGCGAGGGTGTCACAGTGGTTGCGGATTGGAGTTCTTCCGCATCAAAAATCTGAAATACACCGGTCATTTCATGAACTTCAAACCGTTTATTGCGTGCCCATTGGTAAGCCTCGTCGTGTTTGTCTATATAGATCAACAGATAGGTATCACCGCGTTCTGGAGCAATCACAATTGCCCGATACCCATCGGGGAGCTTTTTAATTCCTCTCACTTTTGAATCGAGCATGGATTCCGAGACCGGGTGCATCCCAATGGATTCCGAAAAGGGGTCCTTTTGAAACTCATCAATCAGCTCTGGAATTCGTTTCTGAACTTTTAACGGGAGCTTTGAAAATTTCTGCAAAATATTCCGGTGAACCATCAGTTTCGCCATAATTTTCCTCGTCAAGTTGAGTACATTTCACCAGTGATAATACCATTTGGGGTTCAGGGTATCGGGTTCAGGGTTCAGGGAAATCCAATTCTTCCAATAATTTAGCTTTCCCGTAATACGAAGGTTTCCTTGCAAAATGGTATAGCCTGTTGTTGATTGTCGTTCTGATCACTATGTGTGAGCTTCTCGGACGAATTGAATCAGCTCGCCTGTCCTGCCTGCCTGCACATCCTCGGGCGTAAAGACTTTCCACCCAAGTGATTGCCAGCGAGTGGCAAACCCGGTTTGCTCTCCGGCAAGAACGGCGATCCGAACCGTACCAGCGGGCCAGGCCAGCTCGGCAAAGGCATCATCATTGATTTCGTCATTGAAAAATTCAACCAGCGGCAACGCGGCTGGAGGCAAATCGGCCTCAGCCAGTTCCTGTACCAGAGCCCGAAGGCTTGGAATCCCGCTGTCCCAAACGGAGGCCCATTCCGGCGCGAAACTCAGCGAAGTTGAGGTAAGCACAATCTCTGGCGCTGTGCAGTCAGCAATTTCGGAGGTGGCCCAAAATCGAAATTGTTCACAAAACTGAAATAGATTAAGACTGGCTAAGTATCGCCGCCAGCGGTCGGTGAAACTTCCATCCGTGCGTTCAGGTTCGGTATCCCCCAACCTTCCCAGCATCAGTGCCTTTTGCTGGTTGTTGTTGAGTGCATCTGGAACAGCAATACACCCCACAAAGTCATCGGTGGTGGTTATTCGATGAAAACAGACCCACTCTGAATCCTGCTCGGACGGCACTGGTGGCATTGGGGCCCCAGTTTTCCAGGTTTCAAGTGCTCCACGGAGCGGTGTGATGCCTACGGTTTTGGCACTGGCCAGAGACAAGAGTGGAAGAAACACCAGCGATTGGGCCAAATTTCTCCAGATCTTGGGATCGGGTTTCATCAAAAATGCCTTGAGTTGCTGCCAGCCGTTGCCAAACGCCTGTTCCAATCCAGGAAACTTATGGCGGTGCGGGTTGCCGGCGATATATTTCTGCATTATCGCCAGGAGTTGAGGCCCAGCCACCATTATCTGACCGGCTCCGGCTGGTTCAAGGTCATTCCAGGTCAAATTCCAAACCTGATAGCGGTCACTTTCCAGGATCGCACGCCGTTTGCGCATATCATCAGCCAATCGGTTATGGGG